>CAZHPU010000001.1:0-30919 GCA_964534435.1 uncultured Lachnospiraceae bacterium
TGTTTAAGCGTGTTTAAGCGTGTTTAAGCGTGTTTAAGCGTGTTTAAGCGTGTTTGAACGATATGTGAATAAATAGTCTATTTTTAGAATAAAGCCTTTCAGAACGCTTTTAAAACATTTTTAGAGCATTTTTTATAGTTGTTTAGTTTTCTCTGTTTTAAAAGAACTACTTTCTCATTCGTCGATAAAAAGAAAAGAATCAGAATAGATTTGTATTCAAAAACTATTCACACGTGAAAATATTTCCTTAAAGGAGCTAAGATGGGCAAACGTAAGATACTATTCTTTTTTATATTATTTTTTCTTTTATTATTAGTTTTAAGCAATAGAACATCTGCAGGAGGAGAAATTATTTTAGGCGATTCTAGAGAGCAAATAGAACGGTTGGAGTGCGCAGAGCCAACGGCAGAAGAGTTGCAATTTTCATATTCGAGTAAGTATGTCATGGCGCAAAGCAATAAAATTGGCGCAGAGTGTGATAAAATCATTGAGCACTTAATTGCACGATATGGAGAGCCTAAGAAGTGGACACAGTTCCCTGTAATCTTTACTTCGGCCCCGGGGGGAAATATTGCTGGATATACGTCGTATATCGCGCCTGTCGTTTCTAAAGTGGTGGTCTATCAATCTTATGAACAAGCAGTAGGGGGAACGTTGGATCATGAATTGACTCATGCGTTTTTCTTTTATTATTTCAATAGCAACTTCGATTTGTTTTTAAATGAAGGATTAGCGCAGAATAGTGAATACAAACGTCGAAACGTATTGCGCCAAACTGTCTATGTTAGATATACAAATGGCGACTTTTGGCCACTAAATCAACTCTATAATCGCAACCAGTATGATTCGGCGTTAAGAATCTATCATGAAGGGTTTTCTGTTGTGGATTTTCTTATTGCACGCGGTGGATCACGATGGTTCGCTTGGTTCGTTGACGACTTGACGAACTCAACAAGAAATATAAATAAAAGTTTACTTGAATGGTATGGATATAAGACTTTATCTGAGTTGGAAAATGCGTGGATAAAATACATTGAAGAAGGGCAGAATACCAAAAGTGCAATTCCTGTAAAGTGAAAAATAGAATGATGAATATACTATATATAGTGGGAATAAAAATAGCCAAATTAAACAATTCCGATAACATTGAATATGAAAACGCAAAAGAAATTTTTTCTTCCTTCATTGAATCCATCGCCCCTGAGTGTAATATAAATTTGATTCATTTTATTGGTCGTTCTAAACCAGACAACTTGGATATTTTGAGAGTAGTTTTAACCTTAGATGAAAATAATGAATCAGAGATATTAAAGTCTTTGACAACCAAAGCATATGATGCTAATCGATTCCTTTTTATTCATAAAGTCAACGACTATGATATTTCTTTTTTTTACTAATGTAGCTCAGAGGGTTAGAGCGAGGGTCTTATAAACCCTAGGTCGATGGTTCAAGTCCATCCATTAGTATTTGCGCTTACTGTAATTTATATAATTAAAATGAGTTTGACGCGTTGAGTCAACTATTGTTTACTTTGGGGAAATGCGGTCAATCGCGTTGAAATCTGTAAATTACACATTATAGCGTCGGGATGCTAGCGACGTAACTTGATAGAGAGCATTTGCGCAAGTGTTCTATTTCGGCTATCAAGTTAAATGGTAGGACAAGTGAAAGTTTAAACGAAACAATTAGTAGTTGTTTGTTCCCGATATTCAAACTTCTGCTATTTGCAAGTGGCGATAAACACAAGTCTTACTTACTAGCTTTAATGCGAGAGTGGCGGAATAGGCAGACGCTAGGGATTTAAAATCCCTTGCCTGTAATGGGCGTGCGGGTTCGAGTCCCGCCTTTCGTACTATTTAATTGTTTGTGCTAGCATGGGTGTTTCGCTTATGCTAGTTTTTTTTATATATTTTCTAAAAAAAGCAAAATTGCGTACAATGTAATACAAACGATAGATAGAAACAGTAAAGGAGATACGCCATGTTGAATTTATCCCGTAGACCCAAAGAGACCTTGGTGCTTCGTCATCAAAATGCTGACGGCACTTATGACGATACCCACGTAACGATTTATAAAGTTGAAGGACAACAAGTTCGTTTGCTTATTGATGCAGACCAGAACACGAACGTTATTAGAAAAGAAATTGATACAAATTCCTTTCAACGACGGAAAAGAAAGACAGTGTTAGATAAATGTTAGAGTTAAAGCCAAACAGACAACTCGGGATTAAATATATTTCCAAGCTTACGCCTGATTCAGGTAATAAATATACAATTACGATGCCGCTTTATTCAGATAAAAAAGGCGTTTTGTATGTCCCCTTTGAGAATTTTTACAATATATTAAGCTGGGGAGGTAGAAGAAGTAAACAAGATTACGAATTTTATAAACTTGATTTTTTATATGAAAAGGTAATTTTCTTGGAAAAGGAACAAGAAAAAAGAGTTTGTATGTTTGAAAGTGTGGAATTTGAGAGATTTTTATCTGCTTGGGCTGAGGATCATGATATAAAAATAATAGAAGTAAGGGTTTCAGATACAGCAGATTATCTTCATACGAATTTCCAATATTTTAAAGACGAAAAGAAATAAAAGCGGTAATTATCGAATTTGTTTACTCAGAGAGACGTTAAAAAACGTCTCTTTTTTTATTAAAAAATACAAAATGGACGATAACATTAGATATGTTAATCATGAGAAATGTGCGTTTTTAACGTTTATAAGTGATATACAATGCAAGACATAAAAGATATAATTCAAAATGGTTTAATAATTCTTAAAGATTTAAAACGCAATTCTTTTATTGGTTATTGGATACACACAATTCTCTATTCTTCCTGTATTTTCTTTTTATATCCTCGTTTAGCCTTATACACATCAACAATTAAATCGTTTCTGATAGTATTTGCAATTATTTTATGTTATGAATTTATTCGTAATATTCATCATGATGCTTTCATCACAACACAGACACAAATTCTAAATGACATTTTATCTAAATTTGAGCTTTTAAACAGAAACGATGAAAGACAAGAATCTCAAAAAAGTTGCAACTTTGTTTCCTCCATTGACTTTTCACAAAACATTTCTCAACAAGACGCCAAAATCGACGCGACGATCCAAGAGAATGAGCATATAAAAAAAGACCAGTCGCACAATGCAACCGATCTTAACTTATTGAAACTTGAAAGTTTTCCTTTTGATTGATTTATTCTCTGAATTTAATTTGTTCAAATAGTCTTTTAAATTCGGCGCAAGGAGCATTATGTAGAGAATCAATTGAAAAATTTGTCCAGTCCTCTAAACGTTGTTTTTCATCATCTTCATTCCATTCAATTCCTGCTCTATCCATAACAGGTGTTAAATCATTTTCATCAACTCCTTGTGCGTTAAATATTGCGGTATATAAAATATATATATCTATTAGAGTCTTTTGAATATCTGTTGCGACGTCAACATTCATATAAGCAGAATAACCGTTAGTTGTTGATCGCGATTGCATTCGGAACGCTAACAAATTGTTATTTTCTACTACTTTATTAGCCGTAAATTCTAACGCTTGTTTAACCTTATCTAACCAATTCATTACCTAAAAATCCTTTCATTCTATATAATATTGTATATATAAAAAGACAATTAAAAAGGGGGCGCCTTCCTAGCGTCTCCCCGCGCTTGCACTTATTTGTACGCTTTTTCAGTTTTTCTAGACTAATAAATCAAACAAAGGTAACCTTTTTTATATAAATGACGCCTTATAACGTCTCACTAATGTTCCCCCCCCTAAAAAGTTAATAATAAAAAAAGGGGCGTCCCTGCCCCTAATATTACTTAACTTCCTTATCTTCACTATCTTTTTCAGTTATTTCATAGCCCTCCCAATGATAATGATGCTTACGCAGCCATTCCGACAAATATTCTTGCGCCTTTGGGCCGAATGGAATTACAAGATGCTCGACGTCATGACCATCCACCAATTTTACCGTGATGAAATCATCTTGCTCAAGTTCAATACCCATAGAGTGAAGATGATCGTAAAGCAGATAATTATTCTTATATTTATCCGTGAACACAGGCATCGTGAATGAAAATTTGTCATATTTATAAGGATATATAGAGTCCTTAAAATATATTGTTAAATTATGTGTGTAATTAAACATTTTTTCCTTTCATGTTCTATTTTCTTTAATGCTTG
Source organism: uncultured Lachnospiraceae bacterium (assembly GCA_964534435.1). Classification (GTDB taxonomy): domain Bacteria; phylum Bacillota; class Clostridia; order Oscillospirales; family CAG-272; genus CAKSQF01. The sequence goes on from CAZHPU010000001.1 coordinate 4,192, forward strand.
CCTACTTATCTGTACGCATTTTTAAATTTTCTAGATATTTTTAAGAGAAATTTTTAGATTATTATTTCTCTTAGTTTTGACAATTTATAGTATATTACATAGTATAACAAATACAAGAGGTGAATAGAATATTTTCTGTTTTTTATCAAGCTTTTTTTAAATATTTTTTTCCGGGGTAACATTAGTTAAAATATTACAAGGCGACGACGACTCGGGCACAATTGATAATAATAAAGATATGAAAAGAGTCTAGTTAAGTGCAAGCCTTAAAAATTCTAAAATTTCTATAGAATGTGGGATGATGTGTTAAAAGAATGGGCGTATCAAAATAGGTGTGAAATTCTTGATTATACTGAATAATATGAAATAGATAAGACAAAAATAAACACATTTTATTACTTTTTTATCCTAAAAAATAAAACTCAACAAAAAAGATCGTTATTGTAAATAATCGAATAATAGGGCACATGTTTATTTATATTTAAGTTAAAAGTTACCAACAAAAGAACGTAAGGCGCGTTTTTTAAGCGTTAAATCATTTTTTGCAGCAGCTAAAATAATTGCATTTGTAATAATTCTTGCTTGCCATCTTTTCATGATTCCTAGACTATAAAGCGCATTTTCTGCATCTGTTGCTATTGTGTAAACATAGCTTATAACGGCGTCTCTTATTTCATCTTGTATATTACTATGTAAAGTATCATAACATACAGCATATAAACGACCTAGCACATCTTCACGAGAATCTGTTTCTATATTAAAAGCGTATTCTTGCTTAACTATTGTAAAGAGGTCTGATAATTGCAAGTCTGCTGCAGTTTTGTTGGGAAAATCTATTTCTAACAAATTGGTATCAAATTCAATATAATTTTTTACGGCGCGTTGTATTTCATCGTTCGTAAAAGGGGGATAGGAATTACTCATTTTTTCTCCAATTATCTATTCTTAGAGTTTTCAAAATTTAATTTAATTATATCGCGTTAAAAAACATTTTACATAAAGAGCCCTGCTGTGTTTTTTATATAAAGGTTACCCTTAGTAAAAAGAATGTAAAAATATTTAAGAATTTTTTTAAAAAAAACTCTTGACTTTTGCCATAATGTGATATAGAATGTACATTGTTGTTAGTGATTAACGTAAGGTGAAAATCACAAATTTTAACCCTCTTTTTACAAAGGCTCTTTTCATGGAAAATAAAGAAAACAGAAATACTAATAGTTTTGCGGAAGAAAATGAACGTATCGCGAACCTTTTTCTTGTCGAAAAAAATACTATTTACGGTATTTGTCAAAAATACTTAAATGCAGAAACGCGTAAAGTCATGGACGCCGATGACGCTGTACAAGAAACGATGATAAAAGTAATTAGACAAGTCAGAAATCAAGGCGACAGCGTGAATTTTAAAAAACCAGGCGCCGTGTTTCAAAATACCGTGCGACAAGTCTATTCATCTGTAGTTAGAAACTTACACTGCCCTAAAAGATGCGCGGTATACTATGAAAAAGAATTAACGATTGATGGAACTTGTAAAATAGTAGCTAAACCTTATAAAATAAGGTCGTTAAACAATGACGACAAAACTGAAAGAAAACGTCTGGAAAACTCTATTAAAGATAACAATGATAATACTTTATCTATACGCGATAAAGCCGTCGATATCATTGCACAGTTCGCGCCGGTTTTAGAAAACGCGCCTGCAATTCAACAAAAAATCATAAAAGCGTTTTTTGAACATAATCCCGACAATGGTACTTTTACGTTATCTAAGTTTGCTAGAATGAACAACTTAGAATATAGTTTCGTAATGAAAAACTATACAGAAATATTATTGAAATTGCGTGAATATGCAGTCGAGAATAATATAACACTTGAAACAATCTAAAAAGAAGGGAAGGGGCGTATAGCCCCTTTTTTATTATGACGTTCTAACACGTCTAATACGCTGTAAAGGATCACCGACAAAAAAGATACATAAAAGACAAAATTTTATAAATAAAATATCTATCCACTAATTTTAACCACAGGTTACCCCTGGTAAAAACATCCATAAATTTTTAACTTTATTTCATGTCTTTGTAGTATAAAATATAATAAATATTATCTAGAAATTTCCAATATTGCGTACAAGGAAGTAGAAACAATGATAAAAGACTTGAAAAAGCTTACCTAAAACTTTAAGGAGGATAGAAGAAATGACTTTGAATTATGACAAAATGAAGTATGTGAATTGCACTGTCGAGGGAACGCAAGATAATAATACTACGGTATTTCATTATTAAGAATGGCACGATGCTTTCAATCAGTATGAACAAGAACGTCAGAAGTGGTCGGAGGACTTGAACCGATTCCTTGCAGAAATGGAAAAAGAGGAACAAGCCGATGAATTTGATAAGTGGGCAAAGAACTCTAAAAGTAAGAAAACATAAGAGATAAGTTGAAAGAGGGGCGTAAGGAGACGCCCTTCTTTTATTGTCTTTTTTATTTATGGGGGTAACATTCGACGACGTTAGAACAATTGATTAAATTAAATATTGAGTCATTGATAAATTTTAAAAACAATTCTTACAAGAAAAGAAAAAAGCGTTATTCCAATTGAAAACCTTTGTGTGTTTTCGCGTGGTCTAACGCTTATTTCTGTACAATTTTCATACGAGCCATTGGCTCCACTCTTCTACTTCACTGAACGCAAAATTTTCTTTTTCTAGACACTTTTCTAAAAAAAATATGTAAGAGCATAAAGCATAAGACTAATTTTCATGTTTTTATAGTTGGTCTTTGTAGGAACGTTGCCTTATCAACTAAGCAGAGCTAAAAAAGCAGACCAACGACAACTACCCGAATAAGATAAAAGAGATTTTCGAATATCCGTGGAAAGGGAAGACGCAACTAATTCAGGATTGTAAAAATCTGTTATCAGATCGGAATCACTAAATTGACTCACGCGCAGAGCATGAGCGCGTAAAAATTTTTTAAACTCCATACGTTCTTCGGAAGAATGAGAATACCAGATTTCACGAAGAAAATAAGCGTGAGCGTTACCAGTGAAAAAATCCATTGGATATTGAGACGGCATAGGTAAATCGGCGTCATCTTCTTTCCAGAAATACCCTAACAAAACACAATAAGTTTGTGTTATGTCTATAAAATCTAGAATTGTTTGAGCAACATAATCCACGTCATAATCAAGATTTTCTAGATAATCAACAAAATACTGTCGGTAAAGCATTTCATCGTTATTATACGCTAAAAACTCAGTATTATTTATACCTAACGCTACGTATGCAAGGTCTCTACGAATATTTTTCAGAATAAAAGACATTGTGTTAATATGACTTTCACTATTATCTTTTAGAACTTCATCAAAAAACGATAGCGACTTCTTACCTTGAACTTTTAAAAAGTTAGGATAATTATTCGATTCTAAAGCGAATTTTTTTAAATCTTTTTGCCATTGAGTCATAAAAAAACCTTAATATCAATTGAACTTTAAAAGCTTCATTATAAAATTGATGTGTTGTATAAGGTAGTACCCGACAATAGAAAATAAAAAAAATTCGTTGATTACCTCCGTAAAAGAAAAAAATTGACTTTTTCCAAAAGTTAGCTATTGACAAACAATAGAATCCATGTTATAAAAGGCTTCGCCTTTCCTTTTCCTTTGGCTTTACTTTTTCTTTATTTTTGATTTTACGGTTTCCTTTTTATTTCTTTTTCCTTTCCCGTTTCCGTTTTCCTTTCCCAGAGTGGTATTTACTATTTTTACTGTAGAGAGCTTAAACACAAATTTGAAGTTGTTGCACACTCAAGAGACAAGAAAACAACGACCAACGAGGAAGTTCTATAGAGAATAAAGAGAATAAAGACTCTAAAGAGTATGTCGTATTCCATGACTATTTTTTTACGCGCCGTATATTTTTTTTGGCGATTCTTTATATTGTTTTTCTCTTGTGGTGCAACACTCTTTTAACCAGTCGTAAAAGTATGCTTGAAACGTGCGTAAACGGCTTATAAAGCGTTATAAGAGCTTAGACGACTATTTAATCACAACGATGATTAAAACGTCTCTGAATGTGTTTAAAAGCCTTTTAAGATAATAAGTCGAAAAATGCGAACAATACAAAGAAACGTTGTGAAAAGAGTCCCAGAACGCCCCACAATCTAATTAAACAAAAAGCATTGATTCAGAGAACTAAGACAATGAAAGATTTCATTTCTTCCTTTATACATTTTGCCCAGGGGTATCGCTTGATTACAAGACACAATCAAAAAAATGGGTTGCAATTCGCCAATAATGCGTTAGGTCTATTGATTCGAGAATCTGTTAGAACAAGAGTTATTCAAGGTTATAAAACGAACATTGATATTCAAAAGACAGCTTTTTAGGTATTGTCTATTTTTTCTATACGAGAACAAGCCGATGGAAACACTCCTAATATTGAGACTTTACTAAGACGATTTATAATTCGAAACGTTAAATTAGAGCTAATAAACTTAGCGTTAAAGAAAGCAAAAGAGGATGCCCAAGAAATGAAATAAGCGCTGCTTTTCAAGCCTTTAAAAAAGATTTAACATACAAACTACGCCGCTTGTATATACTTGGAGACGGTTCCTTTAAAATAAGGCTTAAAAACATGCGCTTATTAGAAAGTACTCTAAGCAGGGATTTTTATAAACCAAATAAACGTTTTATTCGTCATCGTCATTTTTTTCTTCTGCAATTATTTTTTCCTTGTCATCCTTGTTATCCTTGTCATCATCATGTCGTCATCATGTCGTCAAATTGGCGCCCTTCGTTATACATTTTTTCAAGTTCTTCTAATGATATAGAGCGTCATTGTCTTGAGTGTCAGTTTCAGGATTTTGTTCTTGTTCTGAATCGGCGCCAATTTCTTCGTTAGAGTCGTTATCAAGAATGAGTTCTTCTTCGATAAAATCTTCTTTTTCAACGGGGCGTTTATTATAGAGTTCTAAGAGAGTAGAAAAATCTTTGCTAAGCAAGCCTAATAGTACACGCGCTTGTTGTAATTGTTCTTCCCCATTAGGTATTCGTTTATGTTTTGCATTGCTTTCAAGGTCGGCGATTTGTGCTTCCACTTCTGTCATTTGACTTTTTAAAGCATAGAGATTTGTAACGATTTCTTCTGCGTATGCCATGCTTTCAGGTGTTTCCTGTGGCGATAAGTCGTCAAATAATTGTTTTAACGATTCATATCTATCTTGCCAGATCCATTCAGACTCATGATCAAAAACATGTCGAGCGCGTTCCGCTTCTTTTTTCGCAAATTCCATTTCCGCTTGCACTTGCGCTAAATATTCAGATTTCAACATTGCCGGAATCTCCTTTTTCCTCGTTTCCTTTTGGTTTCTTTTCGTCTTGAATGTCTTGCTTTAAAACAGGTGACTGTTGTTTATCATTTGTAGAAAGATGTTGCTGTAAGTCGTTTTCATATCGTTCTTTTATCTTTTCACAAGCAGAATGAATATCTTTGGTAACGTTGTATCCGGCAAGATTGATAACATTTATAATCGCGGTTTCAATATTTTCAGAGATATTGAAACAATTTTCCAGAATAAGATTTCCTCCTTGTTCTAACGCATTCATAAATTCAGAAATAGATATAATTCGTTCCTCATACAGTCTTTTTTTATATTCATATTCACTAAGTTGTTGCATTATAACCCTTCTATGAGAACAGTATATTATAAATGCTTATATTATAACTATTATTGTTAAAAATAAAAAAGGACGCCAGAATAGCGTCCTTATGAGAATTTTCGAAAAGTAATAAGACAAGACTTTAATCAAATTTTATTGGAATCGCTCTCGTAAGCGTTCTAAAAAAGAAGAAGTGACGCTTTCGATTTTCGTCGTTTTTTCAAGTTCTTCGATTCTGGTAGATTGAGACGCGAGGTTTTCTTCAAGAGTAGAAAGTCTTGAATTTTGAATAAAGTTAGATATGCAATTTAAAACAACAAGAATTGCAAAAAGCCAACATAAGATCAGCTTTTCATGTTTAAAGATAAAAGCCATTATTATGCGCATTTTATATTCCTTTAACTATTGTAATTAAGTATACTTATTATAAATAATCGACGTTCTTTATAAAAAATTTCTAGAATAAGCTATTATCGCGTACATTTAAATGATTTGTGAAATATACATATTCTTAAATAACAAGGGGAAAGAAAATGGTAGAACATAATGAAAATATGAAAACAAACACAGAATATCTTAAAATTCAAGGTTTCATTAAAGAGTGTAGTATTCCTAGAATTGGTAATTCTGAGTCATTGTCTTTAGAGACAGCAGAATATTGGACTAAAATGTACTTTGCCGTTAAAGATGCCGTACACCGTTCTACTTTTTCTTGTGAAGAAATAGACAATGAAACGAAATTACATAATTCCTTGTTGGAAATTATTCAAATTATATCTGCCTATGAAATGCCAACCAGAATATATACACAATGTATGTTTGATTCTTGTACAGGGGGTTCTATTGATAAATGTCTAAAACATTTTAGAGATGTCGTTCGTAATGGTAGAAATTTACACTCTAGTCAAGACTTGGAAAGTATTGATAAAACAATCAATCGGATAACTTTAGTAAACAAAGATGGAAACGAGCCAACAGCATTTAGAAACGCTTTCGAATGGTATGTTGATTATATTCGTTACAATTTTGCATGTGTTCGATTGGGCTTACATTTTTCGAATGAACATCCAAGATTCACGCAAAACGGTATTGATTGGCGTCTAAATATACTAGAATGCTATTTATTTGAAGAATGGGAAAAATATGGTTGTTTTACAGACTTCGATGAAGTTTTAGTAGTAAGACGTATAATATATCGTGTAATTCGATATCATTATTGTTTAGTCGATAGCGTTTTGAGACAACAAGCGGCAAAAATTATAAATAACAAATTCTAGGAAAGTAAAAAAAGACGTACAAGGTAATAAGCCGCGCCGAAAAAGACTCGGAGAAAACGCGCTTCAACCGTAGACGGGTAGTCGGTTGTAAAATATAACTCCGGCGTTTTATTGGTAAGACTTCTACGAAGTCTTCTGAAATGGTAGTTACGCAAAGCTCGATAGCAGAAATGTTATCGAGTTTTTTATTTATCCTTGTGTGCAGAGTAATTTAAGTCAAGCAGAAGTCCTGCGGTCGCTTTCATATTAGCGCACCAGTAATCTTTTATCTCTTTGTCAGAAAGCGATCCTTGTTGTGCTTGTCTAAATTGTAAAAAGCCTTCCCAAACGTCGCCTGTTGTGACGTCTAACCAATATTGTTGGTATTGACTAGGCTTTCCATATAAACAATCGCCATATCCTCGGTAATATCCCACTATGAGAGTATTCGGGTTGATTGTTTTAAGTTGTTCTATTAACTCTTTTGCAGTCATTGCTTTAACTCATTTTTTAAGTGATAAAATGTTTTAAATATTATACAATAAACGCGATGAAATAGAATGTTAAAACAAATCATTCGACAGAAATTATTAAATTGACGATATTTATAGAAACGCGAAAAATAGACATGCAAAAGCAAATCAAAATTGATAATGTAATGCGCATCACAACAGAAATTGAAAAAATCTTTAATGAAACTCGCGATTTGGTATTGCGCAAAAATGCCGATTATGGAAGTTCCTTTTTAGAATCTCCGAAGTTACTTGCAAAGTCTGACAATTCTTTCCCGATTCCTATCGAAGAACTGGGAATAATAGTTCGAATATCAGACAAAATTGCGCGCATTCAGAATTTACTCAAAGGATTGAATGAAACTTCTAATCCAAAAGTCTCTAATGAATCGCTTGAAGATAGCATTACCGACTTGATGGGTTATTGTGGTTTATGGCTTGTAACAAAACGTTTGCGAAACGATTCAACGCATAACGCTCAACATATAAAGGAAGAATCAGATGAAGAAATTTTATAGTTTAGTTTTATTGTTTGGGTTGTTATGTCCTAATTTTGTTTTTAGTGAAGAACAAAACACGACGATTGCACAAGACCAAACAATTCAAAGTAGTGACGTACAAGATGAATCCTGTGAAAATCAAGTTGTGTCCTCTAATGATGAAACTTCACAAGAAGTAGCGTCAAAAGAGGTGACTCCCGTTGCAGAAGATGAATTGATAATGATCACCCCTGTTGCTGCAACTGAAACAAAATATCCGTTACAAACATCAGAAACGGTTTCAAAAAGACAAGCGAAACCTCCTGTTGCAGAAGAAGAAAGCGAAGATATTGAAACGCCGATAGGACAAGTAAAAGGGATTCGTGAACTCTTAAAAAAACTTGTTCAACGTCAAGACGAAGTAAACAATGAAATAGCAGAAGTAGTAAGTCTCCGCGATTCATTGAATGAATTAAAGATAGCAATAGCAGAACGTGAAAAAAACAAAGACGATTCGCTTGAAAATATACACACTGAAATACAAGACCTTGCTACGCAAAGTTCCACGGACAATGAAACGCTTACGAACGCGCTAGCGGAACTGGAAGTCAATTTAAAAGATTCCGTTGGTAATGTTGAAACGACAGTCAATTCAAACAATAGCTTGATTCGCGACCGTTTAGCGGCAGAAATTAAAGAAGCATTGTCAGAATTAGAGCCCGACCAATTTTTACCTCCTTACTGGCGCGCTGTCATGGTCTCTGTTTTTATAATTCTTGCGCTTGTTATCGTTTCATTATTATTCGACGCAATTAAAGGTATAACTATAATAGTTAGAGCCATGAAAGCATATCGTGATTCGCTTATAAGAGCAGAAGCGGCAAAGCTTTATCAAAAAAACTCTGCAAATTCTACTCTTAATGTTGCGTCTGACGCCAAATTTGAAGCTAAAACTAATTCTAATAACCAATTAAATTTAGAATGAAAGTGAAATATGAAGAATTATTACAAAGAGCTTTCCTCTGCGTTATCAGTAGTCGATGGGGCAAAAGAAGCGATTATTATTGTTTTAACGGCTACTTCCATGGACGCGGACGGTAACTTGATTCCCGCTAATATTCCTGATAGCAAAATAGCCGAAGCGCGAGACGCGGCTAAACGAACGCTCAGTTTGTTCGGTTGTAAATGCTCCGCTACAACTACGGTTCTTACGTTTCCCGCCAATGAAACGTTATCGGAAAATGAAAGCATCCAAGTGGAAGTCGCGGCACGTTTAATCAAGGTAAACAATTAAAATAGAAAGACGGAAACGATGGGCTCTGAAACGTTAAAAAACTTTAATGATATTGTAGCGTCTGTAAAACCCACCGACCAAATTATGTTATTAGTCTTTACGGCAGGCATAGAAAAGTCGGACGGCACTTATGGACTTTTAACTTCAGGCATGGTTAGCGCGGCACGTGAAACAGCTCGTGGCGTTTTGCAAAATGCGGCTAATAATGGCGATAATATTCAAGCGGCGTCGGCAGTTATAAATTTTCCTACCATTGATTTAACTGAAGAAGAGAATCTTCGTTTAGAAATCTGCGCGAAACTTGCGTCAAATCAAGACGAATGATAAACGTTGTTTTCTTTAAAATTTCGAATTATTATTATCAGGCTGCGAATCTTTTTTTTGAAACGCGGCCTTTTTTTATATAGAAAGAAATAAATGTCAACCATAATTGTATATAATAACGCGTCAGAAGGTAATGGAACATTGTACGAAGCGTTAAGCAACGCGAATACGAACGATGAAATTATATTTGATTCGGTCGCGTTTCCAAGTACAGAAGACGTCACAATCTATTTGACTTCCACATTATCATTGAAGAAAGACGTAATTTTAACAGGAGTAGTCAATTCAGAAGATTCCCTCCCAAAAATTGTTATCGATGGGCAAAACCTCGACTCAGACAAAGGGGTTCGCGGTTTTACTCTTTCCGCTAACGCTGTTGTATCTAACTTCATTTTTGAGAATTGTTATACAACAGGACAAGGCGGTGGGCTTATAGTCTCTGGAGCTAATAAGCCAATTATAAACAATTGTATTTTCCGCAATAATATAGCCAAATATGGCGGTGGCGCGGCTTGTGGCGCAAACTCTCTAACTATATTCAATAATTGTTCTTTCAAAGATAACACGTCAGTGAAATCTGGCGGCGGTTTATATGCGACGCGTTGCATTTCCGTAAAGCTTTTCAAATGCGAATTTTTACGCAATTTAGCAGAGGCAAACGGCGCAGGAGCCGGAATGTCTTTAATTAATGTGAACGATATTGTTATTGAAAAATGTACTTGTGAAGACAACTCTACGCAAGGAATTTACGTTCAAGCAAATGGAAGCCTTCTCTTAAAGGATATTTATTCAGCTAATAAAGGCGGTTTTGATGTATCCTTCCACAATGCATCTACAACAAAGATTCAAATAAGCGGTAAAAACCTGTTTGGTAATACTTCTTTTTCCGATTCAGCGACATTGGAGTATATTGAGCCTGATACAATTGTAGCTATTTCTAAATTACGTTTTGATACTAATGTCGCAATTACTTTAGCAGGACAAGCAGGATATTTTGCAGTTCCTAAGGGCTCTTATCCTTCACAAGTCACAGTAGATTCCAACGCAGATATTCGGCTGTGTCATTATGGCGCTAACGTTCACGAAGTCGAAGGAAAAAGTAATTTAGGACAAATTCTTTGGACGGCCGATAAAACCAACGTTCCAATTCTTATCGAACAAAAATCAGACAACGGTTGGGTTGTAGTCACCGATTCCGCAACAGATTGTCAATATGATATTGCAGATTATGAACAGAACGAAGTCTATCAATACCGTTTATTTGACGGTTATCAACGCTTTTTTGTAACATTGATGTATCAAGAAAGTTCTGGTTCAAACGGTTATTATTATTTCTTAAACAATGCCGACTCTGGCGAAGGTTCTTTACGTCAAGCGCTCCTTGATTCTGATGAAGGGCTAACTATAGCTCCTAGCAAAACTTTAAACGTAGATAAGGTTAAAATCTATCTCTTAGATGAACTTTTCATAACCAAGAAACAAAAAATTGAAGGACTAGGTAAACGTATTGAGTTATCTGGAGCTACTCTCTATGGTGACATAAATAGTCAATTGACATTAAATAATTGTGATCTATTAACAAAAGTAATTTTCCGAGGAGAAAAAATAGAATTAAATAATTGCCGCGTTTTTCAGACAGATAATGCAATTCTTTCACTAAAACCTTTAAGTCATGTGCAGGAGATTTTAATTAATAATAGTCTTATATATTCGAAAAGTAGTAGGGTTTTTCTTCTAGAACAATCTAGAACTTTCCCCATAAGCTGTACAATTACTGAATCAACTATATTAAACAGTTCTAACCAACCCAATTCCATACTGACAGAACAAGATAAAATAACATATATCAATAGTTTATTAGAAAAAGACCCTTTAAAATCGATAAAAGAAGTAGAACAAAAAGACGCGTCAACTTCAATTTTCGTGTCCGCAGACGAAATGGGCTTTGTAGCCTACGATTTTACTAATGATTTTCTAGACAACGACTATCATTTATCTGACTCCAGTCCTTATATTTCCAGTGGCGACGTCGAGCTTACCACTGGAATAGACTTAGGCTATACCCCACGCGTTCACTATATCGAAGTAGACGGCGTAGCAAATGTTGGGTCTAGTCTTGGAGCTTATGAAAACGCCAAATATGATTTGTATTGGATAGGCAAAGATGCGATAGGTTCCGACGTAACAACCGTTAGCTTTAATAGTAATATAGGATGGGCGACGGAAATAGACGCAGATGTATGCGGTACAGTAGCTCCTGATGCAACTAAGACAATCTATATTACAAGAGACGCGAAATTTATTGACGCGATTCAAGCCAAAGCAATAGCGGTAGCTCCTAATGTGACGGTAGAATTAAACGGTTCGCGTACCACGTCAATTCCAGTTTCGATAATTCTGCATAAAAATGCAAAATTGACAGTAGGCGCGAATGAAAAATTGTCAATTCCAGTATTCTATTCCGCGACAGGCGCGACGTTTGTTATAAGTGGCGACTTAACGTTAAAAAATGCGACTATTGAAGGCGCGTTAGACTTGGAACATGGTTCTAAGTTGACGTTAGAAGAGTCTACTATATCCATAGACGATAAATTTACAATCGAGTCAGACTCAATCGTAACGTTTAAAGATTGCAATGTCAATTTTAAAGAATTAGATATTCAAGGAACGTTAAACACGGAAAACTGTGAAGTATCTGGTTCCAAGTGGACGATCTCTGGCGTCTATAATTCTCAAAATGACGTTTCAACAATCGCAGAAGTTGCCGACGTTTCTGGCGCCTTACAGGTAATCAATGGTTCTTGGACAGGTTCAGTACCAACTGTAACAGGTACAGTTACTTTCCAGAACGCGGAAATCAATGCCGATACGTTAAATTCTTGTCAAATAACCACGAATCAAGACGTAACCATTAAAAAAGGTAATGCGGTAGAATTGACGATGACCGATGGGACTCTGAAATTTGATGAGTTAGAAGTCTCTAAAATAACAACGTCTAATAGCATTATAGAGTCAACCGGAACGTTACAGATTACAGAAGATTCGAGTTTTACCGATTCCGACGTGAAAGTAACGACAAAGGTAGACGCAGGAACGAATCAGCTTGTAATCAACAATAGCGCCTTGGAAGTTGGTATGCTTTCCGGTTCTAATATAGAAATTGATTGTGTCAATAAGACAGTGAAGGCGACTGACGCAACAGCTAAAACAGTAAATTTGACCGATTGTACAAGTTCTTTTAAGACGTTAGACGCAAATGATATAATAATTGATTCCGGCACAATTGCTTTAACAACTGTAACTGGCGCAGATATAACGTTATCCAACGCAACCGCGACGGGAGATACGTGGACATTTGGCGATTCCGATAACTTAGACGTGTCTGGCGGTTCCTTAACCTTAACAAAAATAGTCTCAACGGAATTGACGACGTTAAATTTAAATGCAGATGAGTTTAAAGTAACGACGTTTATTGCTCCGGGTTATGATTTAAATGTTGAAAATTCAACGTGTAATTTCAAAGAAGCGTCAGTAAAAACCGCAACGTTTAAAAATGCAGAAGTAGATATTACAAAATTAAACGTAGAAACCAATTTATCTATAGCCAAATGTACGTCTTTTACTATCGGTACAATGGGATGTACCAACATTTATTCTAATGATTCCACGTTAGAAGGTGATGAATGGACGCTTGTTTCTGAATGGGTCTCTAACAGTGACCAAATCAATGTAAAGAAGATAAACGCGCCTGAAACCGCTAATCTTGTTTTTACCAATAGCGCGATCAACCCTAATACAATTACAGGCGGCGCCACGTTATCAGATTTGACGTTGGTAGACAAAACATTGGAAGCCGATAGCTTACACCTTGACACATTGACAATTACAGGCGGCGCTGTAAAAATTACAGAATTTGACGCTAATTCTGTAACAACTGACAATACAGAACTTTCTGGTGAGACTTGGGATATAAGCAACGCTAATTTAACGTCTGGAAGCGCAACAATAGGAGAGCTTTCTGGCGGTACGTTGATTATCAAAGACGTAGAATTAGATTGTGATAAAATCTCTGGCGATAGCGTAACGATAGAGTCTACCGGTTCTAAAATTGATACAACCACTCTCGTAGCCGCTAAAGTTGCCGCTACTGGTACAGAAACACAAGCGGTTGAACTTGATGGAAAGGATTGGAATGTCAAAGAACTTTCAGCGACTTATGGCAATGCAGAACTTGAACAAGTTGAAACCGATGATTTAACGTTAAACAATACAACGTTGACCGGCACGACAATTACAAGCTCAAAAGCAACAATCGTTGATTCCGATATAACCGCTACAGCTGTTAATTTAACGTCTGGAACGGTCTCTGGCGGTTCGATAGCAGGCGAATTAAATATTCATGGACAAATGACGTTTAGCAACGTTAAACTTTCCGGCGCGTCCCTGATATTATATGCAGATTCTAATGTAACATTCGAACATTGCGAATTAGATTATGAAACGATTTATGACGTCTCACGCCGAATAACGTCGATCTTCAGTGAAGAAGGACGCTTAGGATTTAGAGGTGATGCTAAATGTCAATTTACCAATTGCAATATTGAAAGCGATAATCTTCTTGTAATACCGAACGCAAAGTTACAATTGTCTAATAATGTCGTAACCGCATATGAAATTTTAGTCAATACGATCATAAGCTACGATTCGAAGATCACAGCAGTTGATTCAATTGCCTGTTATACATTGCTTGATTCCGTAACTACGTTGACAACAAAGACGTTGCGCGTGGTGCAAGAATGTTCTTGCCAGAATAGTGTTTTTGACGTAAAAAAAATAGATTTATCAATTCCTAATGAAAAGGTCTTTAAATTTTCCGGAATTGACTTTAATCTTGATTTATTATCAATCGATGGACTTGGAAGTTTTGAAATATCTGGCGCTTCGTCGTTGGTTGTAAAGAAAACCGATTTTGAAGCTAATGGCTCAATAGCAGTAACTGGGCAAATCTCAATCAATGTTCTGAATGGAAGTGGATATTTAGAGCTTTCCGCAAACGAATATGTAGGAGAGTCTTGGTCACTTAACTGCGGTCTTTCAGTAGAATCTGACTCTTTCCATGTCACAAATTTAATATTAGACGAAAGTCCTGAATCAAAGACCGATGATCCGACTTATCGAACGTTAGCAGTCTCTAACGACATTCAAGGCGGTATTTGGACAATCAATCAACCATTGAAGTTGACAGGTTCCACAGTTGCGCTTACTCAATTGACAACGAATTTAAACTCTTTTATTCAAATAGATAGTAAAACCGTCAAAATAGATGAATTACATGCAGGCGTAATAACAGGAACTACATTATCTGGAACGACTTGGAATGTCAATACAATTCTTTGTGACGGCTCTCTCAACATTGATACTTTAGAAGTCGAAACACTGACGTTAAAAGAAGAAGTTGAGCCCGTTATTATTGAAGAATCGCAATCTGATGGAGAAGATAATAATGCGAATCCCACAGAAACGACTCCTATTCAAACGCCGTCAACAGAAGTCAATCAAACGATTAAAGCAACGAGTTCTTATCTAAAAACAAAGGAAATAACAGGAATTAACGCTGAAATAGTTAGTAATATATTCGAGACAATGGCGAATGCTGCAATTTTACTTTCAGGCGGTTCCTTGATATGCGACTCAGGAAAATTAGATTTGACTCAATGTCAATTAGAAGACTATGCGTTTTTCACTGTTAAGCAAATCACCGAGGATTCCGCTTTAATTCCCTTAACGTCAGAAAGTCGAGGGTATTTTGCAACAGTTCCTACCGATTTATCTCGTTGTACGGTAAATGGAAACGTTCATTTATGTCATTATGGCGCACAAATCAAAAGTATTTCCGCGGCGCTTGACGAAGAAGACGACGTGACTATTGAATTAGTTCGCGGTAGTGATTCCAACCCTGACGCAGGAGCTTTGGTTGAATTACAAATTGATGATTCCGACTGGGAAATTAAAGAAAATGCGTTACTTGAAAATAGCTGTGTTATAAGCGCTGCGGAGCCAGAAACCAATGGAGCGGTGCGCGTCTTTGACGGCTTAAAATTCATTGTCAATAAATTCTGGACTATTACCAACGTACAATATAAAGTAGTTATGCAGATGATAACGCCTGAGTCTGAAACGCCAGTAGCTATGGGGTGGGAAGATGATATGGACTTAGACGAGTCGTCAATTCAAGTCAAGGTAAATCAATCGATAACCATTTTGGCGCGAATTTATAACGCTTTTGGTAATAATAAGCTACTATTAAACAAAGGAACAAATATTACCTCGGTAAAATATTCCGTGGAGCGATATCGACAAGGGCTGTTTAATAACACAGTCGTACAAATTCCCGGACATACGGAGCAAGAAGCCGGAGCAGATTGCATTCTCACGTCTCGCAGTCGTTCGGAGATTTGGACAAAAGACGATAAAGGTTTTACGTTTGTCTTGACTCCTGCCACGCGTGATTTTCCGATTTTCCCAGAGGAAGGCGCTTATCGAATCGCGATAACGATTACGCTTGCCAAAGGTAATCCAATTGTATTTTACGGTTTAGCGTCTGTTGACGTCTGACGTTGAATTTTATGATCCGCTCTTTTAATCGAATAAATAAAGGAATTTTCAATGGCTTTAAAAACGTTAGAGGAAGTTGTTCCTAACTATATTCCAGTGTCGCAAGAATGTACGCAAGCGATAGTTATGATGTTTTGGACAGACGGCAAATTCTCCGAAATAGATATAGCCAACGCGAAAAAACAAGCTACCTTGGTTCTTCAAGGAGCCACGTCGTCCGATTTGACAGAAAGTTTGGCGGCAACAGTCAATCAAAGCGACGCTATTCAACTAAATCCTTCGTTAGCAACGGGAGTTGAAAGAGTTCGTTTAACTGTATCCCTGGGAATATCTAAGGGATATGATGAATCAGTACATATAAAAGTTGGAGAGCCGGGTAATATAGAAACAGAAACATATACAGGAGATATAGTAGTAATAACGTGGACGGCAGGCGAAAACGCAAAAACGTATTTAGTCGAAAAGAAAGTCAATGATACGTGGGAGGAACAAGAACGCGTTTATTCCGCTTCCGATGCAGAAACAGAAGTCAATTTATTAACCGAACTAAGTCACCGTTTAACGGTACGTTCAGATGAAGAAGTTCATTTACGAATCACCAGTTGTAACGGACGCTTTAAATCAACCCCAGTAGAAATTACAATCAACGATAAATAAAAGGGATTACAATGGAGACAGTAGCGCATCAATATTCTTCTCTTGTAAGCAAGCAAGACGGAGCGAAACAGGCGGTAATTATCATGTTACAAACTGTTAAAGAGGTGACTCTCGCCGACGGCAGTAAGACGTTTAATTACCTCACCGACGCTCAAATTGACGTAGCGCGTTTAGCGGCTAAGGCTTGTTTACAGAATGTTGGCGCTACTGTTTTAGATTCTTCCACAGCTTTTGTTCTTCCAGCCGTAGAATTAAATGAAGGTGAAACGGCAAAGTTAAAAGTCGACGCTTCCATAATCAAAGTGACAGCGGATTCAGTAGAAAATTCAACAGAAACCGATTCAACCAATAATTGAGTTGCGTCTTCATCCTCCTTTTTAAGCGGCTAACCGCCGCTTTTTTTATAACATTAAAGATTAAGAAATATCATGTCTACGATATACTTTACCAATAATAGCGATAGCGGCTCTGGGTCTCTTAGACAAGCCTATCTTGACTCAACGTCTGGTGATACTATTATGCCGGATCCTAACGTATATTCCGACGACGCGATTATCACAATTCAAATATCGTCCAGCATCTTCAACTTAAATAAAGACGCAACTTTTGACGCAGGAGCTCATAGACGAATCGTCATCGACGGTCAAAATGCTTACAGGTTTGCAACAATCAGTTCTGAAAGCAATCCAACCGCGTCTTTTATTAAATTCGATATAATCAATTGCCGCGCAGAATCGTGTCTGCATTGCAATTACGCTTGTACTTTAACCTTTACGGAGTGTAGATTCCATGACAATACTGGGACTAGCGGCACTTATGGGAGTTTTATTTCTTGCTATGGTACGTCCACCCCAAAAATAACTTTTACTAATTGTATAGGTTATAACAATTATGGCGTTCAAGCAGGAGTTTTGCGCGGTTCAGTCCACGCCAATATAGTTCTTTCCGGCTGTACCTTTTTGAAGTCGTATTCCCAAACGAATAATGCCGCGATAGACGACTTAGCAATTGCGAAAAACGGTTCATATGTAGAAGATTCCTGTTTAATATCTAGCGTAACCAACCATAACAACGGACGAAAAACGGTATCGGAGACTGATTTTGTAGATTATGCGAATAATGACTTTCGATTAAGTTCCAGTTCGCAGTTCTTAACAGGCGGTTCTTTATCAGGGTTAGATTTTCTAGGGCATACACGGAGTACATCATGCGGAGCCTATGACGGCGCGTGGTTAGTCTCTAATGGGGACGATACCATAGAGTCTCTTGAAAATCCAACGATAGTCGACTATTGGGAATTTAACTCAGATTCCTCAATAACAGTTGCGTATACAGGTTACGTTTCGGTTTGTAAAGAGTTTATAAACAATTCACAAGGGGTAATGTTCTATGGTTTAAGCCCTAGCTATTTAGCTGTATCAGACTCTATTGAAGTAGCCGATATTCTTTCCTGGTTGACATACGATGGACTCGAGATTATTGACTATGGAGCAGGCTTAATAGACTTTTCATTTTCAACCAATAATGTTTTGTCTTGGAGTCGGACAAATTCCGCTCGAAACGTACTGTTAGAGCGTCAATTGAAAGGCGTTTGGACAAAGGTATATTATGGGCTAGAAACAAATTTCGTAGCGTCGGGCACCTCAAAATATCGCGTTTTTGACGGTTCTCAATTTCTTTATTTGGACGTTGAAGTAATCTCTTATTTCTGGAATACCAACGACTCTGGGGAAGGTTCTTTGCGTCAAGCGATAACAACCGCAGAAACAGGCGGTATCGTAGCTCCTAGATTGATAACGCAGGAGGAATTAGACGCGGGTTCTACAGGATTCTTAAATAAACACTACACCTCAATCGTTATCAACTTGGAATCGAGTTTGCCCGCTAAATCTATGACATTGAAAGGGAATTTAAGCACAATTATCCTCAATGGTTCTGGCAATACGATATTTCAATTTGATGAAGACGCAACTGTTAAATTTGAACGAGTTCACTTTTACGACGGTTCTCAGACGCTTATTAACAACGCTAGCAATTTTACGGGTGTATTCGACTATTGTCGATTCTGCAATAACGACGTATTTTTCATGTCGTATACAGCTTGCAATTTGACTTTTAATAATTGCGTGACATTCGAAAACACCTGTGAAGATACAATGGCGGTTATTTATAATCCGTCTGGCGCTGTAACGACAAACCGATGTGTTTTTATTGACAATGAAGTCAATGAAATAGATTGCTCAACATTTTCTGACACACTGTCAATTTTACGAATAGTCAATAATGAAGTCGTCCATAGCGTACAACCAACCGACTTTTGTGTTTCAGAATGGAGTAAGATTTCAAATCGAACAGGAATATGTCTCAATAATGACAATTCTGTATCTGGACGTCCCTATTTTACAGGTTATCGCGGCCCCTTGTTTTTAAACGCACAATCAACCTTTGCGACGCTTGGAGAAAGCGCTTATGGCGAGTCATTATATCCATTCGGGATAGACGCGGCGACTTATTCTATGGGGCAATTAGGGTGTTTGCCTACTTCTTGCTATGTCGATTCAACAGGAATTGTATCTGGTTCTTATAATTCAGTGATTCGGAGCAATATGTTGTATCTTGGGCCGGACGCGCCTGACGACAATATTGTTCATTTAGGCGGGGCTTTCAATTTTACTCTTAGCAGTTTATTTCGCGACGCTTGTACAGCAGAACAATCTGGAACGCGTCAAACTTGTACCATTAGGAGTAAATCCGTAACCGAGCCTGCGTTTGTTGGAATGACTGATTATGCGTCCGCTTTAGCATTTAGCTTTGATGGAGACGATACCTTACCCAAAGTTAGATATAGTCCTTTCCGTATGAAATGGACAACGCAACCTGAACTTGAGGCAATAGACGTAGTAACGACGAAAATAAGCTGGGGAAATAGTTCAATAGAATGTGCGGTAGATTATTATTCAACTAAAGACGCAACGCCGAAGTTAATAAACGACGAATCAAGTTCCATAGATTTCGTCACGCTTTCTTATCCTTCACAATCACAAGATACATTACGTTTTCGATATTTTAACGGTTACATGATATGTACCGTTAAAGTCACTGTCTATCAACCAATAACGCGATATTTTACCAATAATTCCGCAAGCGGAGCCGGTAGTCTCTATGAAGTTTGGACGAGTTCTAATCCGGGCGATATTATTCAACCCGACCCCGATATTGATTGGGGTAGAGAAATATACATAACGCTCGACCGAACAATCGGCGCGTTAGACGGACGGTCTTTACAATCGACAAGCGAAGAAATAAGCGCTCCTAACATTGTTCTCGACGGACAGAATTTGGGGATACGCGCTTTTACCTGCACGAAAGGTTTTTGGAAGTCAACATTAAGCAAATGCCGATTCTACCATTGGGGCGCATCTGATATTAATGGGGGCGTTATTTATTTAGCGGATCGTAACGAGATAAAAGTCAATTATTGTACATTTCGCTATAACTATGGTAGTCGAGGTTCTGCGATTTGTCTTGGCGATTCGAACGTTACAACAACCTCTTCTTTTAATCATTGTTTATTCGCAAATAATACGGCTACATTAGTCAATGCGGTTTTTGACTGGAATAATCACGCGACAAATTCAAGCTATTGCACTTTTGCCGACAATATAAATCTTGACAATACAAACCAGAGTGGTACATATTCAAAATCTTTCTGGACTAATACAATCTTTCGCGATAATGCCGAAGATAGCGTTCTTTTTGCCAAAGATCATGAACTAGGACAAGGGTGTACCGCCGACGAAGGATACGTTTTAAGCGCTTATAATAACGACTGGACTGTAAGAGAATCAGATCAAGGTTGGTTAGGTTCCGGCTTGGTTATTTCTGGTTTTAAGTCTCTAACCAATGTTCCTCTCAATGTCCTAAATGGCGATAACGTCTATTTCATAGACGCGACACTCACGGGAAATAACATTGATAAGCTTGGAATCGGCGCAAAAAACACGTTCTGGGCGAATTCTACCGTAACATTCGCAGGAATTGATAAAGTCTTTTTAACGTCATTAAATAGCGCTCTTGGAACAGTTGAAACGTCAAATACTTTAATCCAAGGAATCTGTAACAACGACAAATCAACCAGTTCGACGCAAATCCAAACCGCAACAGTTTATAACGTATCCAAAAATCAAGCGCTTGTCTCTTGTGGCGATTGTCAAAACGGTTTACTCTGGACAGCAAGCTATTATCCACGATATTATGAAACATATAACGAAGAGTTAGTGGTTTCTAACTCTGAATTTCGTTATGTGAGAGACGATACAAAGCGAATTACAAGCGTTCTTACAGATATAGAAACGACTCGACCGACGCGCTATTTATTCTTTAACGGCTGGGAGTTCTATGAAATAAAACCTATTGAATATGTTATAGACGTATCTCCGACGAATGTAAGCGCAACGACTAAGCAGATCACTTGGACAAGCGTAGATTCCGACGGGTATTTGGCGTTACAATATCAAACAGGCGCAGAATACGTCGACTATGCGATGGAGCCTTTTAAAGGAGAATCCCTTAAATTTCCTAGTCTTGTAGGCGAAACCTTGCGTTTACGGTATGAAACTCAAACTGTCGATGTAAAAGTAGTCGAGGATATCTCAGACGTTGTTTATTTTACAACCAATGCAGATAGCGGTTCCGGTTCTCTTAGAGACGTTTTAACGAATTGCACGGCTGGAGCAATTGTAAAACCCGCTCCTGAATTGATAGAGCATGGACAAGTCATTATATCGCTGAACAGTGAAATAGAATGTTTATCAACGTTCACTCTTGACGGTTCTAACGCTCGAATCGTTTTAAAACAGACGAATAACGACGCTCATTTCTTTTCATTATCCGGTTCAACATGTGAATTAGGATGTAAATTCATAGCGGTAGATTTTTATTGTGATGAATCGCGTTCTCTCGCCGCTGTTTCAAGTTCTTCCAGTTCTCCGCTTGTAGTATTTGAACGCTGTTCATTTCGTTCAATGCTCGCTAATACATGGCTAACCAAAACATGCGCGACAACGTTAAATATTGCGAATATTCCAACCGCTAAGCTCGTAAGCTGTTTGGTTCGTGGAAAAGTTGCCGCTAATCAAATAATCGCGACTCATTGTACCATTGCGAATCCGGCTTATACCACTATAACCGACGTTCTTTCGGGAACAGTGACTGAAACAGATAATCTTATCGCTTTATCTGACGTTGACTCTTTTAACTTTGTTTCCGCTAATGATTTCCGTTTGACTTCCCAAAGTTCCTACCTTAAAGGCGCTACTGATTCTCTCATTGAACAACTCGATTTATATGGGAATCCCTATGTTTTCTCCGGCGCTTTGGGCTGCTATGAAGGAAGTTGGATCGTAGGAACTCAAACAATAACCGAAAATACGACAGTAGATTATGTAGAAACAGGCTATTACGACGCAGTAGGGGTAGCTAATGTATCAACGCTAACGCTTTCTAATGGCGCTTGTCTTTCTATCCGAAAACGCTTGTTTGGAGTTGTTACAGACTCTTTGAAGTCACAGGTTGTTTCTGACACTTCGCGTTGCTATTTAACTTGTGGGAATGTATCTGATTTAACGACAAATTGCTATATAGAGCCTGAAACAGATTCTTTGAATTGCGTCATTCCTTCACAGTATGGGGCTAATATTTCAAAAGTGACTTGCGAATCTGGTGTTTTAACATGGACGCAGAAGGAAGGAACGAAAACGGTTTTAATAGAGTTTTTAAACGGCGACAACTGGTCTACCGTTACAACCTCGCATTCTGTAACGACTTATACCGCAAATGAAGACGGGATATACCGATTGTATGACGGTATAAAATTTCATAATGTTCAAACGTATACAGGTTCCTGGTATATAACGACTGATGCAGATAGCGGACAAGGTTCTTTACGATGGATTTTGACTTACGCTCCCGATGGAGTCTCTATCATTTACGACTCAAACAAAAATACCGGGATAGGCGACGACGCTATGAAAGGTAATATTAAGCTAACAAGTCCACTTGTAACGTCTAAGCTATTTACTTTTGACGGGTATGGTCAAACAGGTTATGGCGCTAATTGTGATGATATCTTACTTATCAATGGAAGCGTAACCTTTAAACCAGATGGCGACTCCGCACAATCTGGCGGTATGATAGCTAATGCTCCTATCGCGATAGACACGCTTATCGTTGAAAGTGTTACTCCGATTCTAAGCGCAGATAACAACGCTTACATAGTAATAGCTAATCAACTTGAAAATTATGGCAATTTAGCAATAGACAATCGATTTTACCCAGAAGAAAACTGTACAATTTATAATAATGGTTTAATGACTATTACTTTCTCTTATAGTCAAGCCTTTGGAAAAATTCGCAACGAAGGTATTCTTTCAATTAGCGGTTGGAATAATCCACTTTCTTTCCAAGTAGTAGAGAATGAAGGAACTTTTACATTAGCGACGCATGATTCCACGTCATTTGACACAGTGTCAAATAATGGAATATTTACAATTGCCAGTTATTATCAAACGATTATTCAAACCTTTACGAATAATGGCACGCTTGCCTGTTCATGTTCCGATAAATTGCAAATTAACAATTTAATCAATAATGACAATCATTATATGCAGTTACACACAAATGACGAAAGCTGCGCTATCCTTGGCACAGAAAAAATAAGTCAAATTGTCAAGTAAAAAACAAGCTCATTCGAGCGCACATTTCATTACTAATTAAATAAAGGAAAAGCACATGGCTGAACTGAAAATTGGAACTTTTACGAACGCTGGAACCGCCACGTTCAAATCGTATCTTGGTAGCCCTGCCGGCAACCTTCAAGATTATAATCCTGCCGATCCTACGACAATTACGGAGTTGCAAGGTATTACTACGCTGAACAACTCTGGAAAATTGAATTTACGTGAAGATTTGGTTGTTGGAACACTCAATCTTGACGGCGGCGAAGTCGACCTGTACGGCACCGACCGTTTTTTGTCGTGTACCGGTGACGCTACTGTTGCGAATAACGCTAAGATTACGCACTCTCACACCGACGACGCGCAACGTCCTTTCGGTTATATTACCGCCAATAACTATACGACATTGGAATCTCTCGCGGGCGTTATTACGTCCAGTAATCTTCAAATAGCCGGACACGGTGGTAATAACGTGGTTTATGGCGAATTTGGAGCGTATGTTTCCGACGACGCTGTTACAGCTAACGGTTTAACCGGCGGTATTATTTGGTCTCAAAACGGCGCTGGAAAGCACGTTATTATTGAAGCTTATATTCCATCTGGACAAGATGGAATTACGCGACAAGCTAGCGATATTTGGGACGTAGATTCTATAACCGCAGTTTCCGATACGAAAGGAAGCGACAGTTTAAACAAGTATTCGCAGCTTGGAACGGAGCAGGTTAAAGTTTACTACCGTATATTTGACGGTATTAAATTCCACTATGGAGAAGCGCTTTACACCTCGTCGACGGGTACTTGGTACATCACAACCGACGCGGACTACCTCAACACAGAGGAAGAAGTTTCCGGGTCTTTACGTTGGGTTCTCGCTCACGCTGGCGCTGGCGCAACGATTATTTACGACGTTCGTCGCAACACCGGCGCCGGGGAATTCGCGATGGATGGCACTATCGAATTAAAAGAAGCTCTCGTTACCGCGCTTAAATTCCAATTTGGCGACGCAGAAGGGCTTTATATCGACGCAGATGGACACAAGATTACCGATTCTCATCTGATTATCAACGACTCGACGGAAGACCTAACCGCTCCTTTTAAATTAAATGGAGCTAATATTACCGCGTTCCAATCAGTCGAATTTGAGAATCTTATTGTTGACAATCCCTCTACCATTGCCGTTGACGGAGCCGATACGAAGTTTATTCTTGCCGATAAATTGACGAATAATGCAACTGGCGTAGACGGCGCTGTTGGTTTCGCGTTGAACGATTATTATTCTACCTCCGAAAATACCGATATTACCAATACTGGAGCTATGGAAATAACCAATGCCGCGGCTCGCTCTCTTGGAGCTATTACCAACTCTGGGTTCATTACATTTGCTGAAACGGGCTCTTTAACTGCTACTGATTTTAATAACTCTAAAACGGCTGTGATTTCTGGCGGCGCGGTTACGTTCTCAAATGTAAGCAATAATGGCTCCGACGCTGAAAACTTCGCAACGTTAGAATTGACCGCTACTGCCGATACCAATATCACAGGCGAATTGAACAATGGCGAATTCGGTTCTATTATTATAGGTCGCGCAACCGATACCACTACTATTACCGCTTTAACCAATAACGCAACTGGAACTATTACGACCGCTCATGCCGACGTTTCACACGAAAACGCCGATCAAATCTCTGGCGTGGTTCCGGAAACAACACAAGAATGAAAAAATGATTAAAATCTCTAAATTGGATAATTCGGGCACATGTTTGATTTATGGTTTATCTAAAGCTGATGAATTAGGAAACAAAGGAGCCTTAGAATTACATTCCAATTTAGAAACACAAAACCTTATCTTAGACGACAACTCTACCGTGGCTTTTTCGGGAACTGACTGCGTTTTAAGCGCGTCAAAATCCGCTACGGTAGGGTCTGTTTCTTTAACGACTAACTCTCATTCTAACGCCTATTTAGCAACTCCTAAAAATACAAAGACAGATAAAGCATTTTTTTCCTATGTTACCGACTGCGATTATGGCGGGAAAGTTAATATTGTTTCTCAAACGGCGCGACAGCTCTCTAACGTTTGGAACGCGTTGACGTGGGAACGCACCAATCAAGCCGATAAAAAAGCGACTATACTCCTTGAAGAACGTGCTAATGGTAAATGGAAAACGCTAAAATTGGCAAGCGGAAACGCCTATTTATTAGAAACAGCTCCCAAAGATGCTTGTAATTATAGACTTTTTGATGGCGAACATTTTGTTGTTTTTACTGAATGGAAAAAAATACAAGCTTATTGTAAAGTTATTCACGATATAGTAGCGCTCCAACCTAAACGTTCCGATTATGCCGTTATTTCTCAAATTATTAATTAAAATAATTGTAAAAGAAAAGGAACAACAATGAAAACGAAAATAGGAAGGGTTAGGGTAGGGCAATCGGTGACAATATGCGCTCGCGTTTTTGACGCTTATAATCCTGAATTACTTCTACTCAATCGCAATGGCGCAATTGAATCTATTCAATATAGCTTGTTTAAACTTAAAAAAGGCGTGTTTGGCGAAAAGGTTATTCCAATTCAAGGACATATGAACGTTCAAGTCTCAACCGATTGTCTTCTCTCTGACGTTCAATATTCAGACTCGTGGACTATGGACGAATATGGTTATAACTTTATGATGACTCCCAACATTGCCGAAACACCCTTGTTTCAATCGCCGGGCCGATATCGTTTCAGAATCACAATCTTGCTCACTGATATTTCCGCGAATCCAATTGTCTTTAATCAAGATGTGTTTGTTATTCCTTGATAATGCGCTTTCAACGTTCATAAATGCGTTTTCAGACGTTCTCTTTATCAAAGGGTGTAAATAGTTGTTGTTGGCTTAAAAGCTCTTAGAACGCTTTTAAAAAGCTTCTACGGTTATTCTCTGAAAACATACTCTAAAAACGCCGTAAATGCTCTGTAACCGCTTCTGTATTTCAATTGACTATTTAGTCGTGTTTGTATTCAAATTGTCAATGAACGCGTTTAAAACGCTTTGTAATAGCTTGGATATCTTTTTCGAAATGAATAAATCGAAACGTTCGTAAGAAATATAAAAAACAATCAAAAAAATATACGCGGCGTAAAAAAATAGTCATGGAATGAATGTTACTCTTTAGCCTTTATTCTTCTTATTTCCTTATTCCTTCTTTCTAGAGTAT
>CAZHPU010000002.1:0-30877 GCA_964534435.1 uncultured Lachnospiraceae bacterium
TAGCGGGTGGTTGTCTGTTTCGGACGTCCCGTCCTCAACCGGCTAAAGCCATAAAGCAAAAGAACGCACCGAAGTGCGTTCTTTGGAGCTGCTAATCAGAGTCGAACTGATGACCTCATCCTTACCAAGGATGCGCTCTACCAACTGAGCCATAGCAGCAATTCGGACAACATTTGAATTATAGCAGAATCATTTTCATTTGTCAATAGTATTTCACAAAAAAATCTGCAAAACAATTTATAAAAGTATGTGACAGCATTCGGATTAACAGATTATCTCCTATTTATTATTACATATTTTGAATCATTTTTCTTTACCGATTATTCATATTTTTTTGCAGTTCAATTACTTGACAATGTTTTTTTTTTGAGTATAATATCAATTAGTTTGAAAACTAATAATTTCAATTGGCGCAAGCCGGAAAGGAATGTAATTTTGAGTGATTGAAAATAAGGAAGAAAAAGTTTTTTCGCCCACACCGATGATGCTCGTGAACGAATGTGCACGTCTGTTCGGACAGCAAATGCGAAAATTTGCCGACGAGAATGGTGTACCTTACGGATACCGTGATATTTTAAGCTACCTTGCATATATCAAATCTCAGGGGGGTGAAGGCGTTTCACAGTTTGAACTGTCGAAAAAAACGCGTCTGTCTCCTCCTACCGTCTCAGCCGCACTGCAAAAAATGGAGCGTGACGGATATATAACGAGGGAAATTGATGCATCGGATGCCCGACAAATGTGCGTTTTTCTAACAGACAAAGGATACTCGATTGACATGGCGAATAAGAAAAAGTGCGATGAAATCGAAAAGTTCTGCTGTTCGAATTTAACAGACACAGAAAAAGAAAATCTTAAACAAACTTTGGAAAAAATCCGTGACCGACTTGCATCGGACAATGTCGGTTTACAGTGTGAAAGGAAGGACTCAAAATGAAAAGATGGCAAAAATATATTAAGCCTTATTTGCCGTATTTTATTCTCGGCCCGATCTGTATGATTATTGAGGTTATAGGCGAAGTTATAATGCCGAAATTTCTTTCAATGATCATAAATGAGGCAAACAATGGAACTTTAACTGTTGCCGGATGCATCGGAATTACTGCTTTAATGATTTTGACCGCCGTACTGATGATGGCAGGCGGAGTCGGAGGCTCTTATTTCGGCGGAAAAGCATCTGTTAACTTCGCTGCCGATTTACGTGCCGATGTTTTCGCAAAAGTTCAGAAATTTTCTTTTGCGAACATAGACAGATTCTCATCAAGCTCACTTGTAACAAGACTTACAAATGATGTAACACAAATTCAAAACGTTGTAAACATGGCGCTTCGAATGCTGCTTCGTGCACCGGGTATGCTTATCGGCGGTCTTATTATGGCAATACTGCTTAAACCTTCCCTTTCGGTTGTATTTGCAGTTACGCTTCCGCTACTTCTCATATCGGTTATCGGAATAATTTCAGTCGGTTTCCCGCGTTTCTCTCGCATGCAGACAAAGATTGATGCGCTTAACTCAACGGTTCAGGAAAATGTAACCAATGTACGCGTGGTTAAATCATTTGTACGTGACGATTTTGAAAAAGAAAAGTTCGGCAAGGCCAATCGTGATCTTAAAGACTCGGGTATAGCCGCGATGAGAGTCATGATTTTCATGTCGCCTGTGATGACGCTTTTTATGAACCTGACAATACTTGCGGTTATCTGGTTCGGCGGACAGATTGTGCTTGACGGTAATATGGATGTGGGTGATCTTTCGGCATTTATTACCTATGTCTCGCAGATTCTTTCATCTCTTATGATGGTTACTGTTATGTTTATGATGTCTTCTCGTGCGATTGCATCCGGAAAACGTATTTGCGAGGTACTTGACGAAAAGCTCGATCTCGATGACATAAATGCAAAGATGCCCGACAAGGTTGTCACATCCGGTAAGGTAGAATTTAAGGATGTTTCATTCAGATATTACAAGAACAGCGAAAATCCCGTACTTGACAAAATCAATCTTACAATAGAATCCGGTACAACCGTCGGAATCATCGGCTCGACAGGATGCGGCAAGACAACTCTTGTATCAATGATACCGAGACTGTATGATGCAGACAGCGGCGATGTAGTTGTCGACGGCGTTAATGTCAAAGATTATTCACTCAGAAATCTTCGTGACGGAGTCGGAATGGTACTTCAGAAAAACGTGCTCTTTTCGGGAACCATTGAAGAAAATCTGCGCTGGGGAGATGAACACGCGACAAACAACGAAATTGTTGCCGCAGCTAAATCGGCACAGGCAGACAAATTTGTTTCCGACTTTACCAACGGATATCAGACAGAACTCGGTCAGGGCGGCGTAAATATATCGGGCGGTCAAAAGCAAAGACTTTGTATTGCACGCGCTCTTTTGAAAAAGCCTAAGATACTGATTCTCGATGATTCAACATCCGCAGTCGATACCGCAACCGAGGCGCAGATAAGAAAAGCATTCAAAAACCAACTTGCGTCTTCAACGAAAATAATTATTGCTCAGAGAATTACCTCCGTAAAAGAGGCAGATATGATTATAGTCATGAGCGACGGAAAGATTACCGGTGTCGGTACTCATGACGAACTTCTCGCTTCCAACGAAGAATATCGTGAAATATACGATTCTCAAATGGGCAAAGCCACTGCCTAAGCAGAAATCTGACAGAAAGGAAAGCTGTTACGCTTTAACAAATAACTATGGCAAGAAATCTTAAAGCACTTCAAAAACAGTATTCGAGCGCATCCTCTGCACCCGGCGGTATGAGAGGCGGTCCCGGCGGACCCGGCGGACCCGGCGGCGGTCGCAGAGGTCCTCGTGATATGAATTCCGGAGTTAAGCCCAAAGATGCGGCTAAAACAGTAGGGCGACTTCTCGGATACATTGGAAATTATAAATATATGTTTATCGTTGTCCTGCTGTGTATGCTGATTTCAACAGTCACATCACTTATCGGCTCCTATATGCTTGCTCCTATAATAGACAAGCTTACTCTTGCAATCAAGCCCGATGCAAATGTTGAAATGAGTGTACTTGAAAAAGCCGCCGACAATATAATTTCATCGACTACAAGCAGCATAATGAATCTGTTCAATGGATCTAAAACATCCGAGATACTGATTTACATAGCCACCGCCCTTATTATTCTCTTGATTGTTTATGCCGTCGGCATTGTTGCCACATATCTTCAGGGCAGAATCATGCTGAGCATATCGCAAAACGCAATAGAGAAAATCAGAAACGATCTTTTCAACAAAATGCAGTCGCTGCCGGTTCGCTTCTTTGATACTCATCCCACCGGCGAGATAATGTCAAGATTTACCAACGATGTGGACAACATAGATGTAATGCTGAACAACTCACTTACATCGCTTATTTCAGGCACGGTAACTCTTATCGGCACATTTGTATTCATGATAACTACAAATTTGATACTTACGCTGATAACAATAGCCTTCATTCCGATTTTCACATTCGGCGGCGGTGCGATAGCAAAAGCATCTTCCAAATATTACAGCGGTCAGCAGGCCGCTCTCGGTGCGGTAAACGGATACATTGAGGAAACCGTTTCCGGTCAGAAGGTAATCAAGGTATTTAATCATGAAAACACCTGTGTTGAGGAATTCGATACATTGAATGATGATCTCCGTGACAAGCAGTTCAAAGCGCAGTTCTACGGAGGCATTATGGGTCCTATCATGGGAAACACATCTCAAATCAGCTATGCGGTAACAGTCGGAGTAGGTGGCATTATGATGTGCACTTCGGGATTCTCCGCAGGTGCGCTTACCGTATTTGCAGGTTATTCGAAACAGTTCTCGATGCCTATCAATATGATTTCGCAGCAGATGTCAAACGTATTCTCTGCCCTGGCAGGTGCCGAAAGAGTTTTTGCGGTAATGGATGCGGAACCCGAATCAGCCGATGCCGATGATGCTATCGGATCCGGAACAATAAAGGGTGACGTAAAATTCGAAAATGTTACATTCGGATATAATCCCGACAAGGTTATACTCAAAAACATTTCGCTGTATGCTCATCCCGGACAGAAAATCGCATTTGTCGGCTCAACGGGTGCGGGAAAGACAACAATCACAAACCTCATAAACAGGTTCTACGATATTGATGAAGGTCTTATCACAATCGACGGTATAGACATTCACAAGTACAAACGTGATTTTCTCCGTTCTAATGTTGCGATGGTTCTTCAAGATACTCATCTGTTTACCGGCACGGTGATGGAAAACATAAGATACGGAAGACTTGATGCAACAGACGATGAAGTAATTGCGGCAGCAAAAACAGCATCCGCACACTCGTTTATCATGCGTCTTTCCGACGGATACAACACAATGCTCGAAGGCGACGGAACAAACCTTTCTCAAGGTCAGCGTCAGCTTTTGAACATAGCACGTGCAGCCCTTTCCAAAGCCCCGATACTTGTTCTTGATGAAGCTACATCCTCGGTTGATACACGTACAGAGCGTCACATCGAACACGGAATGGACAGACTTATGAAGAACAGAACGACATTTGTAATTGCGCACAGATTGTCAACGGTACGCAACTCTGATGCAATCATGGTTCTTGAAGCGGGAAAAATCATCGAGCGCGGCAATCACGATGAGCTTCTTGCGATGAAAGGCAGATACTACGAGCTTTACACAGGCAAGAAAGAGCTTGACTGAGCTTCAATTTAATAAAAAAGCAAGAGCGATAAAAATTTCATCGCTCTTGCTTTTTTTAATGTTTATTATTCGGCTTTATTTTTTCTCATAGGTTTAAGAGTTTTCGGATCAACCGCAATGCACAAAAGCATTATAAGCAATGCGTTAAGAATTGCATTCGGAATCATATATGCGCCGTTATATGTAAGTGAATACCACCATGCAGGTGTGCCTTCGGGCGCATAAGAATCCCAAATAAGGCATCCCGAAAGAAAACTGCTGAAAAATCTGATAATCGAAACGATAAAAGCGCCGAAAGTATATCCAAACAATCTATGCTTAACAAACGGTTTTGCAAATATATCGGCAAGACCGATGCATGCAAATGCAATCAAATAATCAAGCAAAACGCAAAGGACAAATGCCGCAAATGTTCCGGCAGGCGGTGCATACCAACCCATAATTATCTGAATTACGGCATTAACCGTACCTGCCAGAAGTCCCCATTTCCATCCGCGGCGATAAGAATAAAATACAATCGGAACCATTGCAACCGTAATCGAACCGCCCTGAGGCCAGCTCGGAAGCGGTATCAGATCAAGTACAACCGCAAGTGCCACCATCACCGCGCCTTCAACAAGCGACACGATATTCTCATGCCATAAACTTCGTGAACTTTTCATATAAAACCTCTTGATAAAATATAAAAATTCCGTACCGGATAAGCGTACGGAATATCATAAACACGCGGTTTGCGCAATATTTTATCAATAATCTCCCTACGTCGGTATTATCCGCATCAGGTTTAGGGTTTGAGTATCCTCATCTCAGCCGCTGTAAAGCAGCACCCCTGACTATATTCGGTTCGGTTAACTAATTATAGCAGTTATGACATAATTTGTCAATATTTTCTACAAATAATTTTTGTGCAAGCTAATCTTTTTTTATAAAAATCGCCCTAATCTCTTGACAAGTTAAGAGTAAATATTGTATAATAAATCGATATTACATATGGGAGTGAATAAAATGAAAAAACTGCTTTTGGCAATGCTTATCGTTTCGCTTGGTGCCTCGCTTATTTCATGTACCGGCGGCGAGTCCAATAAAACCACTACCGCAGGCAAAACAACCGCTCAAATCTCAACCGAAGATCCGTCGGCAGTAACCGATGACGTTGTGACAACAGAGGAGACCGTTGAAGCAACAGTAGAAAGGGATCTTTACGGGCTCGGCAAATTCGTTGAGTATGCAGAAGACGAGCAGTACAAATACATTGTTTACGAAAACGGTGCGGCAATTTCCGAATATAAGGGAAGCTCAACCGAAATTACCCTTCCGACCATTATCTCCGGAACAAACACAAGCGTTTCTGCGATTGCAATGCATGCATTCCGTGATTCGGAAATCGTCAAAGTTGCAATACCCGAAGGATATACGGCAATCGGTAACGGCGCATTCTACAAATGCGAAAAGTTGACATCCGTTTCTCTTCCGTCCACACTTAAAACTCTCTCGGACAATGCATTCATGTATGCAAGTTCACTTTCATCAATTACCGTTCCCGATTCGACCGAAGAACTCGGCGACAACGTATTTTTCGGATGTGAATCACTGAAATTCTGTAAACTGCCCGCAGGAATCACCGAAATTCCGAATTCGCTTTTCTACGGATGCTCTTCCCTTGTATATGAACTTCCCGAAGGAATTGAGACAATCGGCGACTCGGCGTTTTATTACTGCACATCGCTTACAAATATTACAATTCCCAACAGCTGCAAAACAATAGGAAGCGAAGCGTTCTATTACTGCAAGGGTGTAACCACTCTTTCCATTCCTAACGGTGTTGAAACGATAGGCGATTATGCATTCTTCAAAAACGACGGAATAACAAATCTTTCCATTCCGTCCTCGGTTACCGAAATCGGAAGTTATGCATTTTTCGGACTTGATAAAATCTCCGCCATTAACATCCCGAACAATATCGAAACATTGGGCGCGGGTGCGTTCGGCAAGTGTACAAACATTACATCTGCGATTATTCCCGACAGTATCAAATCGATACCCGCATATCTTTTCTTCGGATGCTCGAATCTCTCATCTGTAAAATACAGTTCCGAAGTTGATTCGTTCGGTAACGGAAGCTTTTCGGGAACTGCGATCACTTCATTTACCGCTCCCGATAAAGTTACTACATTGAACGCATATCTGTTCCGTAACTGCACAAAGCTTGCACATGTCGATTTCGGTACAAATGTTAAGACCATTTCAACCGAATCATTCAAGGGATGCACAGCGCTTACCACACTTACGATTCCGTCCAGCGTTCAAACAATATCGGACAGCGCATTCAGCGGATGTACTTCGGTAACAAACCTTAAGCTCGAAAGCGGTGTTGCGAAACTCAGCAAATATTGCTTCTATAACTGCCCTCTTATTACATCGGTTGATGTTCCCGAATCGGTTACCGATGTAGGCGCTTATGCGCTCGGATATATCGACGGTGAAACCACTCCGGGCGAAAGCGAACCGACTCCCGTAGCAGTTGAGAATTTCAAAATTACAGGTTACATCGGCGGTTCGACAACATCGCTTGAAAAGTATGCAAAAGAATATCCCGTTGCAGAATTTGTGGTTCTCGGCAACATGGGCGAAACTCCTTATGATCAGTTTGAATATGAGCTTAGAGAGTACGGTCTTGTTATCACAAAATATATCGGAAACGATTCCGAAGTAATTATTCCCTCGTATATCCGCCTTGATATCGACAACCCCACAGAAATCAGCTTTGGCGGCAGAAACAGACGTGTGGTTGAAATCGGTGAATCGGCATTTGCCGGAAACAAGACAATAACATCTGTTGTAATACCTTCCAAGACAGAAATAATTGCCAAAAACGCATTCAACGGATGCAGCAATTTGAAAACTGCCGATATAGAGAACACTCTGATCAAAGAAGTCGGCGAAGCGGCATTCCTCAACACGAAGGTTTACAGTTTCGTTGTACCCGATACGCTCGAAACAATCGGCGAATATGCATTCTGCTATCAGCTTGTTAACGGTGAATATTCTGTTCTTCCCGACTACGATGAAATCGAAATAACGATGACAAAGAAGAAAGTTGAAGTAACCGATGCAGATGGAAACAAAGTCTACGAAGAAGACGGAAAGACCGTAGTAACCACCGAAATTGAGGTTCAGACCGAAAAGAAAACAACCGTTAAAGTTTCAATGAAAGGTTTGTCCGGCTCGGCAGCGGCAAAATACGCAAAGGCGGCAAAAATCACATACACAGCCGTTCTTCCCACTACAGCGGCAACAACAGAAGAAAAACAGTAAATAAATAATCATAAAGAAATCAGTCACGCCTGCGTGACTGATTTCTTTATGTGGCAAAAAAATTCAAAAAACATCTTGACAAAAAAGCAAAACAAATGTATAATATTTAGGTGAAGGTCTGCAAAAGCGGATCTCTCCTTATCGCGAACAAATCAATAAGTACGCGATCTAATGTCCATAGGGAGGTGTAAAAAATGGAAAAGAACAATCAGACTTATGAAACTTTATTCGTCGTTGACATTAACGAAGGCGAAGAGGGTATCAAGGCAATTGTGGATAAGTTCACATCGCTTATTTCAAGCAATGGCGAAATTACCAATGTTGCCGAATGGGGAACGCGCAGACTTGCTTACCCGATTAACAAGATGACCGAAGGTTATTATGTGCTGATCGATTTCAATGCTCCTGCCGCATTTACGTCAGAGCTTGAAAGAATCTTCAACATTACTGAAGGCATCATGCGTTCAATCGTTGTAGCAAAAGAAGCATAAGAGTACGGAGGGACAATAAGATGGCAAATTTTAATCTTAACAAAGTCATTTTAGGTGGTCGCCTTACAAAAGATCCTGAACTTCGCAAGACTCAGAGCGGTGTTTCTGTTATTCAGTTTACTGTTGCAGTCAACCGCAGCTACAAATCCGGCGATCAGCAGCAGCCCCAAGCCGACTACATCACAGTAGTTGCTTGGCGTTCAACTGCGGAATTTGTTGCGAAATATTTTCACAAAGGAAGTTCAATATGTGTTCTCGGCTCTATTCAGACGCGTACATATAAAGACAAGAATGGAAATAACGCATACGCAACCGAAGTTATTGCCGATGAAGTGAATTTTGTGGATTCGAAGAGCGAATCGGGGTCCCGTAAAAATGAAGCATCCGATTATGTTCCGCAGAGCTACGGCGGACCGGCTTATTCAAGCGATAGCTCGGATGCACCCAAGTTCGACGAACCGTTGTCGAGCGATGATGATTTACCCTTTTAATTACGAATAAGGAGGTTTTAACGATGGAAAACGAAAAAGAAACAGTTCAGTCAGTTTCCGAAGAAAATACAGAAGCAGCTCCTGTGGCTCCTGCAGCAGCCGCAGCACCTGCAGCAAAAACACCCTTCAGACCTAATGTAAACCATAAGAGAAAAAAGGTTTGCCAGTTCTGTGTAGACAAGGTTACTGAAATCGATTTTAAGGAAACAGCTAAACTTCGCAAATATATTTCGGAGCGCGCTAAAATCGTTCCGAGAAGAGTTACCGGCACATGCGCAAAGCATCAGCGCCAGCTTGCTATTGCAATCAAGAGAGCACGTATCGTTGCACTTCTTCCCTACGTTAGCGACTGATTCTGAAATACAAATCAACCGTCGATTAAATCGGCGGTTGATTTGTTTACTGTTATGTTCAAATATATTATTTCAAAGGAAAAAATGAGAGACAGGATAGCATCGCAAATAATTGATTATATATCCGAATATACCGAAACAGATCGTTCGGAAATAACCGAAAATTCGACCCTATACGATTTTCCCGATTGTGATTCACTTGATCTTGTTGAATTATTATCATACATTGAGGAAAAATTCGGATATTATATACCGGATGAAAAGCTAATTAAACTCGACACAATAGGCGGCTTAATTGACGAGATTGCCGATAATGTAAGATAGCACTTTATAAACAGAGCGGCAGAACCTAAATTGTTCTGCCGCTCTGTTTATTTTCGAATTTATTCTTTTCGATCGTTTAGAAAAACAGTCTCGCCGAAATTATAATATCCGAGTTTTCGTGCCACTCTCTCATAATAACCCGGTTTGTCGCAAATTGAAAGCTCGTAAGAAAGCTCATCAACCGAATCGGAATAGCTTTCAACCTGCTGCTCGAGTTTTTCATATTGTTCATTTAATTTGTTAAGTTCAAACTGCTGATTTATTATTGAATAAAGTGTAACCGCAAAGCCTACGGCCGCGGCAACCTTTATCATAATATGTCCTCTGTTTTTCATCTCTGTTCTCCTTACTCGAAAGAAAAAATGAAATTTTCAATTCAATACTTCATACATGGTCGACGCATCAGACTTTTGCGCATGTTCGGCAACATTCAATACCTTAATTTTCAGCGTTCTTGAGCCGAAAACAATCTCAAGTATATCGCCCTCTTTTACCTGATATGATGCTTTTACCTGTCTTCCATTTGCCATTACATGTGCATCATCACAAGCTTCATTGGCAACAGTCCGACGTTTTATTATACGCGATACCTTCAAATATTTATCCAGACGCATAAAAATCCTCACTTTTTAATTACATATAAAGTATAGCATTTCGTAATCACGATAGCAATATTGAACTTCACAAAATAATGTTAACTTTTTGTTAACGCAATCATTACCGATTATTTGCCGATAAATTCGCGCAAAAGAGAATTTTTCGGAATATAATCATGAGAAACGGGTTCTATATTTTCAAATATTTCATAAATTTCATAAGCCTTGTTTCTGTACATACTGTCCTCGGGAATTATCTCGACTATACTCAAAAGCTCATTTTTAATCGCAGATAATTCATATGCGAGTGCAGAGTTGATTTTTATATCAACATTATCCGAAAAAGGCAATATATGCTTGTCTTCATTTTCAACAACGCTTTCCCACAGATAAAACGAAAAAGTCGGCGGCGAATTTCTGAACTTATAATCTCTGACAATACGTCTGAAAAAGCGTACATCTCTCGGTGATATTATTCTATCCCCGATATTAAACTCACTATCGACAGACGCATAAATCGAAAGAGATTTTATTTTTTTGAAGAGTTCCGTAAATTCAGGGTAAAGCGCCTGTATTCCCTCAAATATTATTATATCATCCGTTTCAAGTACAAATTCTTTTGATTTCGGATATCGCTTACCTATATTGAAATTATAAAGCGGCAGCTTAGCCGTCTTGCCACAATATATATCAGACAGAAATTCTTCAAGAAGTTCGAAATCAAGCGCACTCGGACTGTCATAATCAATCTCGCCGACATAACTATTCTGATTTCGGTCCAAGTCTTCCCTTTCCTTAAAGAAATCATCTATAGATACAAGTTTAGCGTGTTTTCCTGCCTTCTCGATTGATTTAATAAGATTTCCGCAGATAGTGGTCTTCCCTGAACAAGTGGGACCGCTCAGCATTATTGTATTTATATCGCTTAATGTTGATATTATTCCGCAGAGATTATCGGTCTGTTCTTCAAATTCGCGTTCACATTTTTCTACTAATGTCTTTTTTTCAACCTCGCTGTCAAATTTACATTTAACATTCAGGCTTTTCATTCAAGTACTCCCAATATATTTATAAATATATCGATATATCTTTATTGATTTTCGGAAAAGAAAGCATCAACTTTTTGATTGTATTCAAGTCTGAACTTTTCTTCTCCGTCTTCTGAAAGATATTCATATGGATATTTATCCATAAAAATTCTGAGCATTCTGTTATTGTCTCTATCAACAAGTTTGGTTACCGCGCCTGCTCCAACCGCGAAAATATGATGGACCTCTTCCATAATATATATATTATAGAGCCCCTCTGTTCCCGGTTTTGCAAACCCCACATTTTCGAGATTCGAGACCGAATTCTTCTGTCTGTACAGGTAATATGGGATATATCCGTTTGATTTTGCACGAAGCTGAGAATAGTCAACCGATTTTTGAACATCTCCGCCGGCGCTGGTATAAATGCCGTCGGAATGAGCAAGATCCGCGGCTTTCTTTACGCAAAAAGTATGAACCGTGATATTATCGGGTGCAAGCTTTACGATATTGTCCATTGTTTTAACAAAAGAACGATGACTGTCACCTGGAAGCCCAACGATTAAATCGGTATTTATATTCTTTATTCCGGATGCTCTGGCGATTTCAAAACTCTTGTAGAAATCGTCAACCGTGTGAAATCTTCCGATTTCTCTTAAAACATCTTCGTTCAATGTCTGCGGATTTATGCTGATACGGGTAACGCCGTTGGCAACTGCAACGGCAAGTTTTTCCGAGGTTATGGTATCAGGTCTTCCCGCTTCAAGAGAAAATTCATCAAGTGAAAAAGGATCAATATATTCACATATTTTATCGAAAATCAGTGAAAGTTCATCGGCGGTAAGCGTTGTCGGGGTGCCTCCGCCTATATATATTGTTTTAAGATTAAGATTATGTTTTTTTATCTGAGCGAAAACCACATCGAGATCGCGAAGAAGACGCTCGACATAGTCGGGAATCATTGAAAGAAGTCTTTTGGTTGCGAATGAAACAAAAGAGCAATAAGCACATCTTGTCGGGCAAAAAGGAATTGAAATGTAAAGCGAGCAGGAATTTTTTTCGAGTCTGTCAATTATTTTCTGCTCGTTTATTGTTATACTCGTAAGTATTGAGGCTTTTTTCGGGTAAAGGAAATACTCATCACGAAGTATCTTTCTGGTCTTTGCGGCATCACCTGTCTGAGCATAAATCTGTCTCGCAATTTTTGAGGGACGTATTCCGGTCAGAATTCCCCATGCGGGCGTATATCCGAAAAATTGTTCACCTGCGGCAAATACAGCCTTACCGACTGCGATTTTCTGTACTTTTATTGCCGTTTTTGAAGTTTTGTATTTCTCGGTGACATCCGCAGATGCACGTTGTTCGCCTATTTTTATTTCCGCATGTGCTGTCGCTCCTCCGTCTGTTTCGGTAAGATTAACCGTAACAACCGGGGTTTCATCTGTAACCTCTTCACTTTCGGAAAATTTAGATCCCGGAAAATAAAGAAGGCAGAGTGATTGCAAATAGTATTTACTGATATTATCAGAGCAAACAAGTTTCATATTCATCACATTTTCATTGTTTTTTTGTTTTAAGAATATTACTGTCCATAACAATTGTGACAGGACCGTCATTAAGTATCTCAAACATCATATCGGCACCGAAAACGCCGCGTCCGACTTCTTTTCCGAGAAGCAACGACAATTTGTCGGCAAAATAATTATAAAGAGGTTCGGCAAGATTCGGAGATTCGGCACCGAAAAAATCAGGTCTGTTTCCATGTTTATAGTTTGCAAGAAGCGTGAATTGTGATACAACTACGCAAGAGCCGCCTACATCTATGACCGACAAATTCATCTTACCGTCTGCATCCTTGAAAATGCGGAGCTTGGCAATCTTTTCGGCAAGCAAATCGGCATCTTTTTCGGTGTCCCCGATTGCAACTCCCAAAAGTATTGCAAGGCCTCTGCCGCATTCTCCTGTTATCTGTCCGTCAACCTTAACACAGGCGGATTTTACTCTCTGAACAACCGCAATCATGTTGAATAACCTCTTCTTACCTCATTAACCTTCGGAATTATCGCAAGACGCGCCATAATTGCCTTAAAATGAGCAACATCTCGACAGCCTACAACAAGGTTTACCACAAGCATTCCGTCTTTTGTACGAGTGTTTATTTGATGCAGAGCAACCCTCATATCGGCAAGTGTAGATGTTATATTCGCGAGAAGCATCATATCATTTTCGGCAAAAATCTGCACATATGCCTCATACGTGCCGACGGTTGACTGACCGCTCGATTTGACAGCACCGTCACCCCATGTGGCAGTTACAAATCTGTCTCTGTTTTCTTCTTTTTCAAGTCCGGATTTGACATTCGGACAGTCGCGTTTATGAATTGATATACCGAATCCTTTTGTTATGAATCCGACAATATCATCACCGGGAAGCGGATTGCAGCATTTTGCGAATTTGACTTCGCATCCGTCAACACCGTCTACCACAACACCGCTCGAATTCTTCTTTGCGTGAGGTTTTGTCGTAATTTGATCAACCGCAATGGGAGCAGCAGGTTCTTCGGGCTTAATTAGTCTGTCGAATTCATCATGCAGTCTTATCGCGACCTTAGATACAGTAAGTCCGCCGTAGCCTATTGTGCTGTAAAGATCATCTGCCTCATGGAATCCCATTCTTGTGGCAACATTGTTTACAATAAGATCCATTTGAGCGGCGGTATATTCCCTGCCGAATTTTGAAATTTCCTTTTCGATTTCAGCTTTACCGACAGCAATATTTTCTGACCGTTTTTCCTTTTTGAACCATTGTCTGATTTTATTGCGCGCTTCACTTGTCTTGACAATATTGAGCCAGTCTCTGGAAGGACCTTTTGATGCGGATGATGTCAGTATTTCGGCAATTTCACCGTTCTGCAAAGTGCGATCAATCGGAGTAATCATTCCATTTACTTTTGCCCCGATCATTCTGTTGCCTACCTGAGAATGTATGGCATAAGCAAAATCTATAAGTGTTGCCCCTGTCGGAAGACTTATAACATCACCTTTCGGTGTGAATACAAATATTTCATCCTGGAATATATCGACTTTAAGAGCACGCATAAATTCGTCATGATCGCGCGTGTCGCCTTCGGCTTCAATGAGTTTGGCAATCCATTGAAGTCTGCGGTCAATTTCTCCGTCGGCATGATCTCCGGATTTATATTTCCAATGGGCTGCAACACCGAACTCGGCAATTTGATGCATTTTTTCGGTTCTGATCTGAACCTCAAACGGTATACCTTCCTTACCTATAACCGTTGTGTGAAGCGACTGATACATATTCGGCTTCGGAGTGGAGATATAATCCTTAAATCTGCCCGGAATTGACTTAAATGTATCATGGATAATGCCGAGTGCGGTATAACATTCAAGTTCGGTCTTGGTAATTATTCTGACCGCGTAAAAATCGTATATTTCATCCAGAGATTTGTGCTGATTATACATTTTGAAATATATTGAATATACGCTCTTTATTCTGCCGTCAACGGTAAACGAAAATCCGTTTTCTTTGAGTTTTTCGGTTATCTCGGATTTAATATTGTTTATGAAATCGCGGTTTTTTCCGTATCTTTTTTCAATATCGCCTTTAACCTCGGCATATCCGATGGGATCAAGATAAGAAAGCGATAAATTTTCAAGTTCTGTTTTAATTCTCTGAATACCGAGTCGATGAGCCAGCGGTGCATATACATGCATCGTTTCAAGTGCGGTAATTCTGCGCTTTTCATCTTCTTTTGCCGAAAGTGTACGCATATTATGAAGCCTGTCGCAGAGCTTAATAAAAATCACACGTACATCCTTGGACATTGCCATGAACATTTTTCGCAGATTTTCCATTTGCTGTTCTTCTTTGTCCTCAAATGGAATATGCACAAGTTTGGTAAGTCCGTCAACAAGCAGAGATACATCTACACCGAACTCTTTTTTTATTGTTTCGATGCTGACATTGCAGTCTTCTACCGTATCATGAAGAAGAGCTGCACATATGGAATCGGTATCAAGCTCGAGAGAGGCAACAATTTCGGCAACTGCGACAGGATGAGTAATATACGGCTCTCCGGAAACACGGAACTGTCCTTCATGCATCCGTGCGGCAAAATCATATGCCCGTTCTATCTTTTCAACATCATATGTCATATTATGATTTTCGGATATGATACTGAAAAGTTTATCGAGATTCGTATTCACACATTCACACCTCTTTTAATAAGTAGTCAATCAGCAAGATTATTAAGCAGATTTATATATATCGGTGATTCGGTCAGATTAACCTTGGCATGCATCGAATTGATAGCGAATATGGCATTTTCGTAATTCAGACCGCCTTTTTCAATCGAAACAAGCCCACGCTCTATGAGTATTTCCAAAATAAGATGCATTTTGACATAGCCTATACCGTCAAGTTCGTTAATCATGTTGCGTATGCTTATATATCTGTCGCTTGATGAGTCGGCATGATGCTTCAAATAATTATAAACAGCAACAAAATTTTCTCTTTGTGGAATTATATTATCATCTTTTGAAAAGCTGCTACCGTTTTTGATATCGGCAAGCAGCTCAATATCTGACGACGATATTTCATAGTCGCAATGTCTGAAATCCGATGCAATAAGCTGAACTGATTTATAACCTCTGAATTCATTAACCGACATTTGAAAAACTATATCGATTTCATCATTATATACAATATCGAGGGTTTCTCTCTTTTTACCGAAAAGCAGAACGGAAAAAGCATCGGTTCCTTTTTTTACCGTCAGTTTGGTATGTTTTACCGCAAGTTCGGCAATTTCGGTTACTCGTGCGCGACGAAGTAAAAAAAGCGGCATTGGATTGCCCGAGCCATACGGTTCAAGCATTTGAAGCTGTTCCGCCTGCTCTATTGTGATTTCGGGGGCGAATGTTTCACACTCTATTTCAAGCTCGGGTATAAATGCCGTTCCACTTGAAGCTGCCGAAACAGACTCTTTTATCTTAGCACAGAATGCATCCAAATTTTTGCGTTCGATAGTAAGTCCCGCGGCAAGTTCATGACCGCCGAATTTGGCAAGAAGTTCTGAGCAATCCTTAAGTTTTTCAAAAAGG
This sequence comes from uncultured Lachnospiraceae bacterium, assembly GCA_964534435.1. Classification (GTDB taxonomy): domain Bacteria; phylum Bacillota; class Clostridia; order Oscillospirales; family CAG-272; genus CAKSQF01. The sequence goes on from CAZHPU010000002.1 coordinate 16,422, forward strand.
TTTACGCCTTTTACCGATCTTCCTGAGCCTTTTCCTACATCTCCGTCAAAAGAGATAAGTATTGACGGGAGTCCGTATTTCTCGGTAATTCTCGATGCGACAATTCCGATTACTCCGCTGTTCCATCCTTCACCTGCGAGAACAATAATACTGTCTTTATCTTTATTGTCACGCTCAATCATTTTAACAGCCTGTTCGGCTATCTGATTTTCTTCTTCCTGTCTTTTGCGGTTAACGTCACAGAGATGTGCGGCGATTTCTCTTGTTCTTCGAGGGTTTTCACTCAGAAAAAGTTCTACGGCAAGAGAAGCATGCTCCATCCTGCCTGCGGCGTTAATTCTCGGAGCTAGTGTATATCCGATCATTGATGAATTGACTTTTTTTATTTGCGATATTTCGCCGTTTGATTTACGATTTGCCTCCTCAAGGAGCATTTTTACCGCAGGTCTCGGACAATCGTTAATATATTTGAGGCCCATACTTACAAAAAGGCGGTTTTCATCAAAAAGCGGCATTACGTCTGCAATCGTTCCGAGAGCAACAAGATCGCAAAAATGTTTGCACAAATCGGTAAGATAATCTTCACCATTGGGCAGACGATTCATTTCCATTGCAGAAACAAGCTTAAATGCAACTCCCACGCCCGCAAGCGATTTGAACGGATATTTATTATCTTCATCTTTGCGCATCGGATTAACAACAGCAGCGGCGTTCGGAATTTCGGCTTTACATTCATGATGATCGGTAATCACGAAATCAAGTCCGAGCTCGTTTGCATATGTAATTTCGTCAATCGCAGTAACACCGGTATCAACGGTAATGACAAGATCGGTCTTTTCATTGGCAAATTTTCTGAGTGCCTCGCGATTTATGCCGTATCCTTCATCAACACGTCCCGGTATATAATAAGATAAATTTTTTACTCCCCTGTCTTTAAGGTATAAAAAAAGAAGAACGGTAGATGTTACACCGTCAACATCATAATCACCGTATATGACTATTTTTTCATCAGATGCTATTGCAGATTCAACCCTTTTTACTGCCTTATCCATATCAACAAGAAGAAAAGGATTATAGAATCTGTTATCGGCAAAAGAAAGGAATCGATAGGCTTCATCGTAATCGGAAAGCCCTCTCAATGACAATAATCGTGCCGTAAGAGGAGTTATCGAAAGTCGTTCGGCAAGATCAAGTAGTTTACTATCGATAATCTGCTCCTCTGATTTAATTTTCCACTTTTTCTTTGGCATATTGCCGTATCCTTTCAAAACAAAATAACAAGCTAACGCGGTAAATCGTATTTTCCCATAATACGGAGCGCGCAGTTAACCCCATCAACCGCGGCAGATGTTATTCCTCCGGCATATCCCGCTCCCTCTCCACAAGGGTAAATACCCGTATGTCCGACGGCAATCATTTCGTCTGAGCGAAGAATTCGTACCGGTGCGGAAGTTCTTGTTTCGGGGCCGGTCAATACAGCATCCTTGCAATCAAATCCGTCAATCTTCTTTGCAAAATCGGCAATACCGACTTCAAGCATGGAAGACACAAAATTCGGGAACAGCTCATGCAAATCACACGGAGTCACCCTATCGCCACCCATATATGACGGCTTCACGTCACCGATGCATTTGGTGCTTCTTCTGCTCAAAAAGTCCCCGACTGTCTGCATCGGAGCATTATAGTTTTCACCGCCGAGTAAAAAGGCATTTTTTTCTATTGTTCTGCAAAATTCCACAGCAGAATCAACGCTTTCACCGTAATCGGACGGAAACACAGAAACGGCTAATGCACTGTTGGCATTTATGCCGTCTCTTGAATGTTTACTCATTCCGTTGGTAACAACTCCTCCGACTTCGGATGCTGCCGCAACAACTTCACCGCCGGGACACATACAAAAGCTGTAAACGCCGCGTTCTCCTACTCTCTTTGACAAAGAATATTCCGCAGGCGGCAGAATATCGGCATATCGTCCATATAGCGCATTATTGATTTTTTCCTGCAGATGCTCTATTCTAACGCCAACCGAAAAGGATTTCGGGCATATTTCAAAAGATTTTCTTTCAAACATCTTATATGTATCGCGCGAGCTGTGTCCAATCGCCATAACAAGTAAATCACAATCAATTTCACCGCGATTGGTTTTTATACCGCAAATGCTGCCGTCGGATTTGCATTTAATATCTTCGAGTTTGGTATTAAAATAAACATTTCCTCCGCAACTCTCAATTTTCTTCAGGGCATTATCGACAACGCCGAGAAGAAGGTCTGTTCCGATATGGGGTTTTGCCTGTATACGGATCTCTTCCGGCGCACCGAGTTCAACAAACCGATCTATCACATATGAACATTTAGAATCGTTGATTCTTGTCATAAGTTTTCCGTCCGAAAATGTTCCCGCCCCGCCCGCGCCGAACTGAATATTAGACTCCGAATTAAGTATTCTGTCTTTATAAAATCGCTCTACCGATTTTCGACGTGAATAAACATCTTCACCGCGTTCTATTACAATAGGTCGGTAGCCGTTTTCGGCAAGAAGCAACGCGCAAAAGATTCCGCAGGGGCCGAATCCGACTATGACCGGACGTGTGTTAAGATGCTCGTTTCCGCGTTCGATTTTTATACCGGTGTTTTGAGTTATAACCGCACCGATTTTTTCAAGACTTTTCGCTTTCGGCTTGCCGAATATTTCGGCGTTTACCGAAAAGACATAATTTATGCTGTCTTTTTTACGTGCATCTATCGATTTTTTTGCAATGCTTATGCTTTTCTCATCTGCATTTATATTTTCTTTTTTCAGTATATGCAGAACCTTTTCGATTGCATCGTTTTCCGGCGATGAACTGTCAACCGGAATTTTTATATTATGTAATATAATTTCGGATATGTCAGTCACTGTTTTCTTTTAGTCTGCGGCATTAGACAATGACACAGTATAGCTCCCTACTTCATAAACATAACTCTTGTATTCATCGGAGAAAAATACGACAACAGGTGCTCTACTGTCCGAGCCGATATTACTGTAATCTACTCTGAGTGTAATTTTATCTGTATGCTCTTTAAGCGATTTAAGCATCATCGCGGCATTATCACCGGGCATCGCGCGGACTGTAATTTGAAGCCGTCTGTCGGCTATCTGCACACCCTCGGGAGCGCCTACAAGTTCAAAATTACTTACCCAAAGTACATCGGTTTCAAGGCTGCTGACAGTAACAACAACATCTGCCCCATTAAATTCGCTTCCGTCTGTATTGGTAAATGTTACGCCTTCAATCGCATCGGCGGTTCCCTTGAAAGTTGTATCGTAGAATATTTCTTTTTCATTGATGGTATCGGTATTAAGCGTAATGCTGTCAATTGAATTAACAACGGAAGCCTCACCCGATATCTTGATTTCGGACGGGACAATCTTTATCTGATCGCTGCCGAAATATCCGTATTCGGTGTTTACGGTAAGATTTATTGTTTTTTCGCGGTAAACGGTTAATTCTACAATAATACCTTCTCGGCCCGCATCTGTTTTTACCGTTATCGGTAAATCAAGCTCGTTAAGCTCTTCATCCAAAAGAACCACATTTGCCGATACGCTCATACTCGATGTAATCTGTCCGACCGAATCGGTAATTATTTCTATGCTTGATACTTTTTGAAGATTTACAGAACTTCCCTCAAGTGTAACTTTGGTGATATTCAGCTTCTTTTCAACGATTTGATAATCTGCAAGCTGTGTTCCCTTTATACGAATATTCTCACTGCTTACCGAGATTTCACGTCCTGTGGGCTTATCGATAGATACGGTTACATTTTTAACCGACAGCTCACATTTTACGCCCTTGGGCACCTCTGCGACAAGAGGAAGACTGTATTCACCTGCGGAGCTTATATCTTCAAGATTAACATAAACGTTTATATCAGAGCTGTCAATGCCTTTTAAGTCATCGCTGTCGCCTGTCAATGTAACCGATACCGATTCATCAACCGTTTGAACAATAAGTCCGTACTTGTTTCTGAGATTGCTCTCACCTTGGTAAGTAAGGTCGACCGACTTGAACACAACTTGCGTCACTCCGTTGCCGCCGCTTGTTACAACATAACTCCAAAGAGCTATTGCCGCTAACAGCGAAAAAACATAGGCAATAATATTTGCTCGTCTGTTTTTCTTGACGACATAATCATCTCTGCCCTCATTAGCAACATACTCGGTTTCGGAGTTTTTATTTTTCTTATTTATCAGCATTTTCGTTTACCCCCGAATCCCTATTTGACTCAGTCTGCGGCAAATTTTCGGATTGAGAAGAATTTGACGCATCCTGCGCCTGCTTTTTTTGTTCGGATAATGCTTTGGCACGTTCACGTTCGGCAGCCGCGATTGCACGCTCGGCTTTTCTGGCAGCTCTTGCCGCACGTTTTTCCTGATAAGTCATTTTTCCGCTTACAATATCCGTAATCTGCTTAGGCATCATAAGCTCAACAAGTTCATTATACAGGCGTGTATAATCATAATTTCGTTTAAGCTGACCGCCGATTGCAAGAGAAATAGTTCCCGTCTCCTCACTGACGACTACAACAACCGCATCACTGCGTTCGCTGATACCTATCGCAGCTCTATGCCGTGTGCCGAAATCAAGGTTAATATTTCTCGACGCAAGAGGCAGCTTGCATCCCGCAGAGTGAATTCTGTTATTCTTAATTATCACGGCTCCGTCATGGAGAGGTGCCTTATTGAAGAAAATATTTTTCAAAAGCTGTTTGCTCACTTCGGCGTTGACAAGTGTACCCGAGCAAACATATTCTTCAAGACCTGTAGTCCTTTCAAGTACAATAAGAGCTCCCGTTTGATCGCTTGACATATCGCAGGCGGCTTCACATACATTTCTCACGGTATTCTTTACCTGCGCCACATCACGTGAGTCACTATGCGGGATAAGGTTACGCACACCGCCCATCTTTTCAAGAACATCGCGAATTTCAGGCTGAAATATAACTATAAGAGCGGTAATTCCGAGTTGAAGAACATTGCGCAGAATATAATTAACGGCTGTCAAATCAAGCAGTGAGCCGATAAACTGTATAACAAGAAGAACCACAACTCCGGCGGCCAGTTTACCCGCACGTCGGTCACGTATAAATCTGACTACATAATAAAAAAGCATGGATATGATAAATATATCGAGAAGATCAATCAGATCCATATTCATAAACGCTCTCGCAATATCTTCAAGCATTTCACGTATATTATCCATATTACGCTCCTTGTACTAAACCGGTCTTGTGAATGTATAAATTATTCGCATAATTAAGCGATTTTATTTTATATTATTATATAATATTTTGTCTCGGGTGTCAACATATTTAAGACAAAATCAAAAATATTCGCCGCCGATTTTCTCAGGTATTATGCTTCGAACGGCATCCCTGCACGCTGTTTCTTCTTACCATTTCCTTATCGATCTCATTCATCACAACGAATTTTTTTCGGCTCCACTCGGGGGCGATAAGATCATCGGGTGCGCCGTCACCCGTTACCCTGCCTATAACAATATCGGGAGATAAAATCTCCAGCTGGTCACATACGATACCGACATATTCATTCAGTGTAAGGGTTTTGATTTCGCCTCGATTGTACATATCACCGAGACGCGTATTTTTCAGGACATGAAGAAGATGAATTTTCACGCTTTGCGGATGAATGTCGGAAACTATTGCCGCAGTTTCAATCATCATGTCGTGACTTTCATGAGGCAACCCGTCTATTAGATGTATGCAGACATTGAGCCCGCTCAGTTTTTCATATCCTTCGAGAAAATCCGCATATGTGTGACATCTGTTAATAAGCTTTGCCGTACAATCATGAACGCTTTGAAGCCCGAGCTCCACGGTGAGAAAAGTCTTTTCGGACAGTTCACGTAACAGAGTCACTATTTCATCGGAAAGGCAGTCGGCGCGTGTTGCTATACTGATTCCGACAGTGTTTTCGGCGTTCAGTGCCTCATAATAACATTTTTTCAGGTATTCTATATTGCCGTATGTATTTGTATGTGCCTGAAAATATTGTATACAACCGATATTGTCGCCCCATTTTGCCGTCATCATTTTCATTCCTGATTTTATTTGTTCCGAAACCGATTGAGACGGAAGTCCCGCAAAATCGCCGCTGCCGCGCGGAGAGCAGTATATGCATCCTCCGTACCCGAAATGACCGTCAATATTAGGGCAGGTGCATCCTATATCAATCGGAATCTTACAGATTTTTTTTCCGAATTTTTGTTTAAGAAAGTAATCATAAGTATAATATCTTTTATTGGTATCCGAATATTTGAATTTAATCTGTTTATTTTCCAAAATACCGATCTTTCCTTTCTCACAGTAATCTTTCACTCGACAGAAAAGTTACCGGTCGGATAGAATTCCGACCGGTAATGTTAATTCATATAAGCAACATATTCATCGCCAAAGTATGTTCGAACATCGTCTTCTGTCAGGCCAAACGTTTTTACAGCATCTTTGACAAGAAGCTTAATTCTGTTTTCACCGATTCGGTCTCTGACCGTCTTAACGTTTGCTTTCCAATCAGCATATGTCTTATGATAATAATCCTTCCAGCGCTCAATATTATATTTCATATCGGCATCTATTTCTCCAGCTACCACATCTATACGTGCCTGAGTTTTTTCGGGATTAAGGGTATTTTTCATCTGATATCCGAGTCGTTTGAGAAATTCTTCCTTAAACTGATCGTTTTTGAGAAGCGCCCTGAAAATAGTATGCAGTCTGTTAATGCTTGCGTTATTGACTATATAATCGATTTCGTCCTTGGTTGATCCGTAATCAAGGCAAAGGTCGCAGTCAAACAGAATGAAGTTCCATCTTCCGCCATCGTAATCAGGCGACTTAACAGCCCTTATATTTCCGCTGTCGCGATCGCCGCCCCACATTCGCATAATGTAAACATCCATAAAGCTCTCGACATTGATTTGCGATACAACCTTCTGATAATTTTCATCAATTGAAAGGTCTGCTTTCTTTGTCGCGACAAAATCCCACAGATCGTGCCATCCCTGATCGGAATCACCGTACTTAACTGTATTAACCCAGTTGATTACCGTAACCGAATCGGAATCAACATTCCAATGATTTGCAACGAAATCTTCGTCAATCTTTTCTCTGAAGAAATATATGCCCATATATTCGCCGTTTATATACAGATTAACTGCCTTATAAGCCTGTGTGAGAACATTCGGCATATATCCGGATGTTGACGCAACAGATGTTACAAGTTCATCGGTAATCATTGTGCGGTATTTCATAATCGACTGTGATCCGGATCTGAGCACCACGTTATTAAATTCGGTTATGTCAAGATTATCGAACAGCTTATAATTAAGTTTTGACATACCGTAGTCTGTACGGAATTTAAGCTGAAAACTCTTTTTTGCGTACATCCTACTTGATGCACCGAAAAGTTTTATTCCGCAATTAACCGAGAATTGTTCAACTCCGTTAACATAGTATGCAAATCCCGCTTCTTTTTCGAGCTCGGTATTGTTATATTTCGTATAGATTCCGTTCGATCCGTCAAAATCATCCTGCTTCATTGAAATTTTCACAACAGGCAGACTATAATCGGGTGCACTGATAAAATAATTGAATGTTGTTACTTCACTCGGTATCTTATCACCGTCATATACAATCGCTCTTATCGACATATTTTCGGAAACGGTAATAGGACTTCCGTCATAAATTTTTGACGCTGTCGTGGGTTTTGAACCGTCGGTGGTATAATAAATCGTTCCGCTGCCGGACAGAGTTACAATTTGCGAGCTTTGATAAAATCCGCTTTGTACACTTGCAGTCGGTGCGGCAGTCAATTCGGCATAACCTTTGGGGTTGTCTTTTCCGAAAGAAGGTGTGGCAAAATATACGAGATCGCCGTTATATCTGCCATAGCTTCTGTTGGCGGGCACAGCCGGAATTTCAAGCGCGTCTTCGATTGTACCGTCGGCGCGTGAAACCACCAGTTTTTCTCCATCCGAGCTTATCTTGAAAGGCGCATAATTTTTGCCGTCGCAAACGACGACATAGTATTCTCCCGGCTGAAGAGTAACATCGGGCATGTTGTACCTTTGAAGATTGCTTGATTTATCCGACAGATAGTAATCCGAGAGTTTAAGAGCTTTATCTGTTGTATTTTTCAGTTCGACAAGATCGTAATATTTACCGTTAACCGCATAGTATTTGCTGTTGGAAGAAATAACCTCGTTAATAAGGAGTCCGCTTCTTGATGAAATCGCCTTTTTATATCCTTCTTCATTGTTCGGATATCCGGGCGACGGTTTTGCGGTTATTCCCGTATCATAAGTCCATGAATAGTTTTTTTCGATTTCGTCAAACGAGACAAAAGCGGCAAGAACTCCGTCCGAACGTGTCACGTAAATCTGTTCACCCGTTTTGGAAAGATTAAAATCGGTATCGGTGCCGCAAGCCAGAAGCAGATATTCGCCCGGCTGAATCACTTTTCCCGAAAGGTTGCAACGGTAAAGATTGTCCGCACTGTTTGACAGATAGTAATCGGACAAATCAATGGAATTTTCACCGGCATTATAAAGTTCAATCCAGTCGCAGAACTTTCCCTTTACGGGATACAAGCTGTTAGACGACATAAATTCGCTGATTATAAGATTATCTTTTTCTTTTACAGATGCGTAACCGGGGGTGGGCTGTGAACTTTCAGAGCCCGTATCGGGAATATAAGAGCAGTTTGCGCTTGCATTAAGATAGCTGACTTTATCTGCGGCATAAATTCCGTGGTAAAGCACAAGAACGCCGCTCGCGGGAAGCACAAAAGGAATGTCGGTATCGCCGTTTTTCCCGTTTGCGAATAAAACCGCATAGTTGCCGGGTGCGATTACAAGCGACGGCAGGCTTACCGAATCTTCACCGTTTATCGACAGTTTATAGTCGGCAAGGTCTACGTCTTCGCTGCCGCAATTATAGAATTCTACCCAGCCTACCCTGTTGCCGTAGGCATCTGTTTGACCTACGGTATTGCAGACCATAAGTTCGGTAATGCGGACAGCGGGATCGGTTTCGGGCGTTACATCGATTTTAGGAGGATTGGTGAGATTATTTACATCAACTGTTGTAACATCGGATTCGGAAGGGTTAAGCAGCTTTTTTATATAATTCTTTATCGAACCGCACCCCGAAAGAGTAACAAGCGAGGTTGCAACAAACAAACAGGCGCAGAACAGTGAGATTATTTTTCTTGTGAATAGACGTTTGACAATAGTTTTCATCATTTCCCGCTTTCTTTTTTATATGCAGTCATTACAGACTATACGTTTATATTTAACGATATACAAATTTTCATTACAAAATATAAGGCGGCAACATCATCAAACATCACCGCTTTGCTTTATTATTTTACCACACAGAGAGGTCAAAAGTCAATATTAAAAAAAAATAATTACAGAATTTACCTTGCGTTCGGAAAATTCATTTTTCATTAACATTCGTATGATATATTGCATATAAAAAAGCATACAACATATCTTCAACATAAAAAGCATTGAAAAATTGCGGAAAAAGCATCATTTACGGCAAAAAAACGCATAATTTGTATTGACAAAGCAAAAAAGTTATGGTATAATGACAATCGCCGCATGATGTGCAGGATTAAAGAGAATATATTTCCCCTCATAATCAGCGAGTTTTGTACCCAAGCGGTACGATGTTGAAAGGATTATCATAATGTACGCAGTAATAGTTACCGGAGGAAAGCAGTACAAAGTTTCCGAGGGCGATGTTGTTTTTGTTGAGAAGCTTCCCGTAGAGGCAGGCGAAACAATTACATTCGACAATGTCCAGCTTGTAAGCGCAAACGGTGAGCTTAAAATCGGCACACCTTACGTAGAAGGCGCAAAAGTTACGGCATCTGTTGTAAAGAACGGCAAATCCAAGAAAATTTACGTATTCAAGTACAAGGCAAAGAAGAACGAAAAGAAGAAAATCGGTCACAGACAGCCTTATACAAAAGTTCAGATTCAGACAATTTCACTCTGATCTGACACGGCAATTCGAAAATGACTAAAATCACATTTTTCAAACAAAACGGCATTTACTACGGTTTCAAAGAAGTCGGTCACACGGGTTTTGCGGAGGCGGGCGAGGACATACTCTGTGCTGCCCTTTCGTCAATGACCATGCTGATTATAAATGCCATCGAATGTTCCTATGCTTCGGATGTCGACTATAAAATCGATGACGAGTCCACCGATATTACGGTAACCTGCAAAGCGGCGCTTCCCGAATATTCGGATGATGAAAGAAAGTCTTATGCTATTTCCGGACTGTTTCAGGCATATTTTCTTCAATTAAACGATATGGTTGAAGATTATTATGATTTCATCGAAGTGGACGAAACCGAAGACGGAGAGAAAATCTGAAAACGGAGGTAATCTACTCATGCTTAGAATAAGTTTACAGTTCTTCGCGCATAAAAAAGGTGTCGGTTCAACCAAGAACGGCCGTGACAGCGAATCAAAGAGACTTGGCGTAAAAAGAGCAGACGGACAGTCTGTTCTTGCCGGTAATATTCTCGTAAGACAGCGCGGAACTCATATTCATCCCGGTGTAAATGTCGGAATCGGTTCCGATGATACGCTTTTCGCGCTTAAAGACGGCACCGTTAAATTCAAAATCGTTGCCGGCGGTAAAAAGACAGTCAATATTGTTACCGACTGATTTCTAATTCTTGTTTATAGTAATTTAACAGTAAAAAGCTGTTCCGAAGGAATTCGGAACAGCTTTTTGTTTATATCTTATATATCTACCTCAATTTCCCTGCCTAATGCAAAAGCGTAAATTGATGCATGGCTTACCTTTTTCCCGCTTAATTTGGTAATCGCTTCGGCATAATACATAAGTTGATTTTTATGTTCGTTTTTAAGAGTTTCTTCTACTGTCTTAATATCATCGTTATAGTCCACGTAATCTGTCTTATAATCCACAAGTTTAACTGTTCCGTCGGGAAGAACAAAGAAACAGTCAATTACTCCCTGAACAAGCATTTCGACATCGGCTATTTTTTCGCCGTAACTGTCATCCGATGTGAATTTTGATGCGGGCATACCGACAAGGAAACGGTATTCCCTGAATATTTCTTTTGCGTTCTTCATCTCTTCAAACAATGCGGACGTGAAGAATTTTCTTAAACATATAATATTAACAAGTTTTGCCGACTCGCTGCTCATAAATTTATCGGCAACAAGTCTTGCAAGTTCATTTTCCACGCCGTACAGCACCACCTTTTCAAAATCGCAAAACTGCATAAAAAGATGTGTGACTGTTCCCTTTTCGGCAGCGGTAGGCCGTCTGTCGGGAATAAGAAATTCGGGGACATTATCAAATCGATATCGCAAATCACCGACCTCATTGTCATCAAGATATTCCGGATACAGTTTTGATACAGACGCTTTTGTCGGGAGCTGCGATTCGGCTTTATACGGATATTCAAAGGGGATTCTCTTTTTTATCTCATCAATATCCATATTTTCTTCGGCTTCGGGCAAGTCAGCCTTTTGCTCAGAGCTGAGAAAGATGGGATAATTCAGAAAATCGGAATTTATCGTCTCGACAGACAGTCTGAAAGTATTTTCCGAGCTTGAATCGGAATACAGGGCCGACAAAACCCATTTCATAAAACATTGCTGCGTTCTCAATGTATAAAAATCAAAGAATTTTCCGCCGTTTTCACAATCGTCTGTAAATTTATCAAGTTTGTCTTTATTTATGCCTGCGGTTACATACAACTCATTTTTGGCACGTGTCAATGCAACATAAAGCACACGCATTTCCTCATCAATCGCATTGTCTGTCATCTTTTCGGCAACCGCACGATAAGTGAAAGGTGTATACTTTGCAAGTCCGTTGGCAACACTGAGTTTGAATGCAAATCCCATGTCGCGTTCCGCAAGCAAATCTTTTGATGTATCGTCCAGATTTACTTTACTGTCCGTACGGCACAAAAATACTACGGGAAACTCCAAGCCTTTTGATTTATGTATCGACATAATCTTTACGGCATTGGTTTCGGTACATCCTGAATATTTTATTGCGGATTTTTCCCCGTTTTCGATTTGCCGAATATACCTCATAAAATTATGAAGTCCGCGAAATGATCCGCTTTCGAATGAACGTGCAAAATCGTAAAAGGCGCGAAGTCTGCGGGTTGCTTCTTTTCCGCCGTTTTTGCCGCTGACGATAGAAGGAAGCGAAGTTTTTTCATAAATATATCTTATTATTTTATCGGTGGAATTTGCTTCGGAATATTTTCTGCAATCATCGAGGAACGAGAGAAAATATTCACCCTTAGGAAATCTTCCTTCGGATACGGCATTACACAAGGATTCATAAAGACATACCGATTTATCGTCTCTGCGAAGCATAACGAGATCATCAAGCGTTATATCGAACACAGGGCTTTTTAGTGCTCCTGCGAGCGTGATATCTCTTCGCGGGTTATCAATCGCTCCGAGCAAAGAAAGAACAAGAAGAATCTCGGGTTTTGACAGAAAATCATCCGATTCGGTTGTTTCAACCGGAATTCCCCTTTTCATAAGTTCGGTTCTGAAAACAGTTTCATTGCCGGATAAATTTCTCATAAGAATTGCAATATCCGACGGAGAACGTCCGTTTTCAATAAGTGTGCGGATTTTATCTGCAACATAAGCCGCTTCACATTGATGCCGATCGCTTTCATCATCGGGACAAACAAGTATGATATCGGTCTTTTTATCGGTTGTACTGTCATTCGGAAAGCGAAGCGAATCATTCTCGACATTATACGGAATTCTGCCGCTGCCGTTTAGAAAAAGTTTATTGCAGACGGCATTGGCGAAATCAAGTATATGCTTATCGCTTCTGAAATTTTCCGAAAGAAAAATACGTGAATTCGTCTGCTCTTTTTGGCTGTCATAATCCGGGAAAAGTTCTCTGTATCCCGAAAAAATCTCGGGAACGGCATTTCGAAATCCGTAAATCGATTGCTTTATATCACCGACCATAAATCTGTTGTTATGCGAAACAGCGCTGAAAATATCATCCTGTATCCTGTTTATGTCCTGATATTCGTCGATATATATCTGACTGAGTGAATCGGCAATTACTTTTGCGGCTTCCGTCGGTTTTCCGTCTTTTATCAAAAGATTATAAGTCATCCGCTCGGCATCGGCAAAATCGATTACCGAATAGCGACGCTTTTCGGCGGTATAATTTTTTTCAAAGCTTTCAAGAAGTTTCCAAAGAGAACGGCAGAGACGTGCCGACATTGCGGCCGCAATTTTATCGTTTGATTCGTCACCGCTTATAAGTTCCGCATAATTATTTACGGTCTTTTTCAAAGCATCTCTGGCATCGGCAAATGCAGTATATGACTCACTTTTCGATTTATTAGTCGGCAACCTCTGAAATTCAATTTTCCTTAACTCTGATTTTTTTACGGCAGAATCGGAATATGAATAGAGAGCCTCGATTTTTGAAAGTTCATCCTCGATAAATGTAATGCTTTTTTGCTGTGTTCCGTCATTTTTCAGTTCACCGAGAATGCCCTTGTAAACATTTATATAATGAGAAAGCGCTCTATCGATACTTTTAACAAACTGTTTATCGAAAACGCTGTCCGACAATCCTTTTTCGGAAATATTATCAAGCCGCTCGGCGGATTTCTTTATATAGTTTACTCCCTCGGGATATGAGGATACGGTATTATATATACCTAAAAACAAGCCTACAACATTATCATCACGAAGTTTCGAAAAATTATCTATCAGATTCAGAAAGTCTTTATCGCCGGAGGCGTATGCGGCGTCAATGGTCTGATTCATTATATCGTTTCTCATAAGTTCGAGATCGGCCTCACCGCCTACTTTTACAGAAGCGGGAAGACCGAGTTCCGAAAAATGAGAAGATATAACGCTTAGGCAAAAGCTGTCAATGGTGGAAATTTGCGCTCTGTCAAGAGATAAAAGTTGATGTCTGAGTCTTGAATTTCCCTGCTCTTTGCCCATTTTTTCGGTTATTGCGCGTGATATTTTTGATTTAAGTTCAGAAGCGGCCGCTTTGGTGAAAGTAACAATCAGCATTGATGTAATATCCACGGGAGGATCATCGGTTATCGCGCGTATAACACGCTCTGTAAGAACCGCGGTTTTTCCCGATCCCGCAGCGGCACATACGAGAACATCTCCGCCTTTTGACATAAATGCATCGCTTTGCGCCTTAGTCCATTTTATATCAGCCATTTTTCCTTTTCACTCCGATCATCTTCATTTATCAGATACTCTGCATATTTTTCTTGCGCCGCAATATTTGCACGGATTTTCCTGCCCGTTCACCAACGGCAAGGCGAATGCTTTACCGGATGCGATTTCATCTCCGATTGAGGATATTTTATCTGT
>CAZHPU010000003.1:0-29819 GCA_964534435.1 uncultured Lachnospiraceae bacterium
TCATGGAAACAATATTTAAGCGATAACAAAAATGCAATAGTTATGGCTACAAGACTAGCGGAAAAAGCATATAAAAGAATTATGAATATTCAAGAAGACGCGCAAAAAGACGCACAAGAAGACATGGCTATGGTTTGCAAGGAATCCTCGCTATAGTACAATTCAAGAAATAAAAAAAGCCACGTAAGGGAGGAATAACGTGGCATAATATTATAGCTATAAATTACAAATATATTGTAATAAAATAAACTTGATTGTAAACCAGTAAGTTACAAAATCTTTGTGTTTCCTTACATTTTAGCGTTTTCTAATTTTAAGCGTCTCTTACATAAACGTTTATATTTATACACTCTTTGTAATAAATAAAACCGTCTCAGTTACTATATCTTAGTATATTAGAAATTTATAAAAATCATTAGATAGGAGAATAATAAATGCTCCCTATTTTTGCATGGATAGGTGGAAAGAGATCGTTATTACCATATTTACGCGAGTATTTTCCAGAACGTTTTACGACTTATATAGAGCCCTTTTTAGGCGGGGGAGCAGTTTTATTAGACATTCTCTCTGCTCGCAAAAATACATACGTAAAAAACGTTTATGCAGGCGATATAAATAAAAATTTAATAGGATTTTACCAAGACATAACTTTCGAACCCCAAGAGTTATACACGCAAATCGAATCAATAGAAAGCGATTTTACAAGCTTATCGACTGAAAGAAAAAAAGCTTACTATTATAAATGTCGCAGTGAATACAATGAAATAGCAAAAGAAAATTTACCACAAAGTATAAGACGTAGCGCCTTATTTTATTTTCTCATGCATTACTGTTATCGTGGTTTATATCGAAGTTCACGACATAATGAGTTTGATAATTCATTTGATTCACGACAAAAGCCAATAAACTTGTCTAAATTGCTTATTTTTGCCAGTTTCTTAAATGAATGTAAACAAGACCTTGAAACATTTGTATTTCAAGCAGGTAATTTTAACCAGTTTGATTCAAAAATCGACTCTAATTCTTTCATTTATCTAGACCCACCATATCGCAGAAAACCAAACGAAAAATTTTTTTATCAAGGAGACATTATAGAAGAACAACAAAAGATAGTACGAATAAGTGTAGATGAACTACAAAAAGTCGTTATAAAAAATGTTATCGAATGGGCAAAACGAGGAGCAAAAATTGTTTTATCAAATCAAGATTTTAACGATGGTTTTTATGACGATTTTATTACGAAATCTGGATTTTATGTAGAAAAGCTAAGTTTTCCAAAGAGATTTTATAGTCAAAGCAGAGAAAAACAAATAGAGCTAATATTTTCCAATATATCAAAAAAGCAAAAAGTTTAGATTTGTCGATATCTTAAAGAAGACGCTTTTAAGGGACTCCCTTTTTTAAGCGTTTTGTTAGGACACAGTAGCGTCCGCGTGTTTTCCAGTAGGGAAAGTTAGAGGATTTAATGGGCATTTTTGATAAATTTGCAAGCAAAGAAGAACTGATTAAGGCGTTAGAATCTGAAATCGAGGAAATGGACGATGCGGACGGCACTGCTTACTATCGGTTAGCAGATCGCGGGACAATTCGTTCTAAGTACAATGAAGAAGTGGACAATGCCCGAAAGCAACGCAATTTGAAGCAAGAAGCGCAAGCTAAATACGACAGTCTACTTAAAGAGCGAGAGCGTGATTTGGTAGAACTAGAAGAACTACGCAAATTCAAGCCTGACGATATGAAAGCCAACCTTCAACGTTATATCGATCAGTCTGCCGAATCTGCTAGTCGAATCCGAGCTTTAGAGGAACAGTTAGCTCCTTTGAAGAAGGAGAACGAAGCGTATAAGAAGCGGGAACAACGCGCAGTAATCGAGACGGCGCTCGTGGAAGCGGCTCATAAGATGAACTGTGTTGAATCTGCAATGCGCGACGTTAAGCGATTAGCGCCAATGTTTCATTTATCGGAAAATGGAGTGCCTTTATCCGAGGATGGCAAGACGGTTTCAGAGGTAGTAAAGAGCGAAATAGAACAATCGCCACATTGGCTGAAGCGCAGTCAAGGCGGTGGTTCTGCATCTGGATACGGCGTGCCTTCCAAAGGATATAGTCAATCTAAATTCCAAGAAGCGTTAAAAAGCAACGACTTTGCGGCGATTTTAGCAAACGCGCCTAGGTTAGAGCTTTAAAATATAGAAAGAAAATAATGGCTGATAATCGTATAACTGCTTACGACTTGTTAAATGTTCGTATAGACTTATCTGACGTTTTGTCTTGGCGGGCCGCTCAAAAGCCTGCTTTCATTCGTTTGTTCAATTCTCCTAATCTTGGCATGGGCCAAAGTAAAGTTGCGTATGCTACTGAACACCAATGGTTAGAAGGCGCGTCTACGCCTAAGACCAAGACGTTCACCGCCGTTAGCAATGGAACTTTTACAGTTGCGTCTAGCACGGGATGGGAAATTGGCGACCTTTGTCACATTTTAGGCGATAGCGCGAGTTTACGTATTACCAATGTGTCTACGACGACGATCACCGTTGAAGTAGTCGCCGCTAATGGTTCGTCCATAGCGTTATCGACTTACGCGCCTGCCGCTGGTGGCACCTTGATTTTCGATTCTCGTCCGATTGCTGAAGGTTCGACCCTTGGCGAATCCATGCAGAAATTCTCCGGCGTTGCGTCTAACTACACCCAAATTTTCCGCGCTGACGTTGCTTTAACCGGCACGGCGGTTGCAGTTGGTCAGTATGGTCGTGAAAATGATTTAACGGTTCAAGTTCAATATGCGACTGATGAGATTATTCGTCGTATGAACGAAGCGTTGATTTATGGCCCGCGTACCTCCACTGCTCCGGGACGTCCCGCCGCTATGGGTGGTCTTTACTATTTTGGTACGCAAGAGGGTTGCAATAAGGTTGAAATTACCGATTCTGCTCGCTTAACGGTCAATCATATTAACGAAGCCGCTCGCAATATTACAGAAGCCGGGTGTATTCCAAACGCGATTATTTGCGGTATTGGTCAAGCGCTTGTCATCTCCAGCTTGATGTCGAGTCAAGTTCGTTTCGGACGTCAAGAAAACGTGATTGGCAACTACGTTGATACGGTTGTCACCTCTGCCGGTGGTAATTCGTTACGCGTTCTTCCCGATCCGATGATTCCTGATACCGACCTTTGGGTTTGCGATACACGTGGTTTTGCGTTACTGCCGTTGAACGGACGCGCTTTACACACCGAGCCTAGCACGATTCCGGGTCAAGACGGACGTTCCGCGATGATCATTGGCGAATACACTGCTGAATTTAAAAATGCGCAACAAGCCCTTTGCCGTATTTCTGGCTTGAAGCCGTCGGCTGAAGCGTTAAAAGAATGATGTAAATATATGTATTTCATAGAATAGATAATATATAGACGATTAGGATTTCTTTCCTAATCGTTTTTTTATATCGAGAAAGAGGTCAGAAATGCAAATAGTTAAACGTGTTCAATCGATGTTTGAACGACAGATATTTTATACAGATTATGCGGGAAATATACAGGTTTATAATGCTCCGAAATCTATTTCAGAAGACAAACTCATTGAACTTGTAACCGCTTATGACGCTGAACAAGCCCAAAAGGCGAAAAGCAAAGAAAATAAAAGTGAAAAAGTTTTAAAAGACGTCAATGTTGTTAAAGAAGAAGTCGAGACTCAAAAACAAGAATCTTTAAAAATCGAAGATATATCAACAGAACACCATGTTCCAAGTCGACGGGCTAAAAAGACGCAGAAGAGCGCCGAAAGTGTAGAAAGTCTTAAAATTGCAGACGTCCAATAACTATCAAACATCTAAGCATAGTGTACAAAGCGTTTCTTATTCTTTAAGAAGCGCTTATTTAATACGACGATAATACTCATTATGAAAGACGTTACAAAATGACTAGTAAAGAAAAAGCGCAAATAATATTTAATGAATTTGTTTCTGGTTCAACCGTTTATGCGAAAACCGCGACAGGCGAATTGACATTGGAGTCCGTAGGAATAGCCGGAAACAAGGTGATTGGTTACGTAGTCAATGACGACGGTTTAGCGCGTCGCTTAGACGTGACTAATGCGGAAATCTTTAAATATTGTCCATTTACGATATGCGGTGGCGTAGAAGCGGAAAAGAAGTGAAGAAAGGAAAGCAATGACGAGTCTCATAGGATATACGACATTAGACGTAGCTAACTATTATTTCTCTAAGCGGTTGCGTTCAACCGATTGGGAAAACGCGTCTGATGAAGACAAAGTAAAAGCGATCGCGCAAGCAGAATATTTATTGTCCGGATGCTTTTATTTTTATGATAACGCGCAAGTCAATGGAGTTTGGGACATTCGCGTCATTGCGGCGGTTTGTGAAGAAGCTCTTTTTTTATTGAAGGTCGACCCAACGGAAACGCCGTCGGCATTGTATCTTGGAATCTCACAAGCTAATGCAGGTTCCGCATCCGCTAGCTTTGATAAGACATTTGTGGCTCCTTTGGTGTGTACGGCGGCGAAAGGTCTTATCGGAGACCTTGGCGCTTTAACCGATTTAGAGTCGACGAATCGAATGAGAATGTCGGAAATGGCGTTATAAGGGGAGCGATAAATGGGAATATTAGATTCTGTTTTTTCTGGCGAATCTGGAATTGTCTCGTTATTGCACCAACAGTTAGGGGGTAAGGCAATATTACGAATAGTCAGTTCGACAGAAATAGACAAAGACACGCATCGAATCAAGCCAAAGGAATATACAGACTTTGAAGTCTCTTTTGTGCCAGACGCCAATTCCGACGCGCAGACGAATTTGTCTAATAATGCCGTAAGCATGGCGCGAACTATTTCTGGAACGATTCCGGCAAGCGAAATAACGATAAGGCCGCTTGTAGGTCGAGATTTTTTAGTTGTAAATGCCGAAAATTATAGGATAGAAAGCGTTGACGCTTTACGGGTAGGGGATGAAGTAGTCCAATATTCAATAAGCGGCAAAAGAGTTTGATTATGCAAAAGTGAGATAGCTCTAATGGAATTTGGTAAAGGGATGCAACAATATATGAAGATGGTGGAGCGACAAGCACTTGAGCAGTATCGCAAGGTCTGTAAAAGCGCGTTGAAACACTGTGTCGAAAATTCTCCCGAATTTATCAAACCCGGTTGGAAAGTCTCTGTGAATGAGTCGTCGAACACGGCAGAAGAAACAGAAGATGCGCAAAGGGATGCAATAAAAGAGGGAGAAGATGTGATTGCTAACATAACTTTATTTGACCAGGTGACTATCACGAACAGTACACCGGGCGCGGTCTCAGTGGAGAACGGCTGGAAAGACGGCTCGAAAGCTGGAAGCATAATTGAAAAGTCTTGTCTACAAGTCGAAACAGAGTTAAAGAAAGGTATGTAATGACTGGACAACGAGTTCTTGACTTTCTGACAAGATCGATCATCAATTTGGGCATTCCCGGCGTTTCGGATCAAAATTTCGCTCTACCGAACGTCGAGTTTGATATAAGCGGCAAAGACCTTGTATTTGAGTTGAATGTTTCGGAGCTTGAAGAAGTACAAGAGACGGAGCACACGACAACGACACAAGGTTATGGTACGATTGTTATTTCTGGTTTATATGGAGAGGGAACGGGACGCCTTGACGCAATTGCTAACGCGATATGCGAAGCGTTTTCAATAACCAATCCACGACAGGTAAAAGCGTTTCGCGAGTCTAAGCCTATTTTTGGTTGGAATTTAAGGCGTAAGAATTCACGAGCGTATATAACTGGCGCCAAACGATCGGAAATAGGAGTTGAAGAAGGTCGCTGTAAGGTAACGGTAACAGTAAACTTTGAAATATTTGAGGAGTCGTAATGGCTAATCACAATTTATCTACGATCTTAAGCTCCGAAGGTCAAATGTGGAAGACGACTGAAGGTATCATTCGTAAGGTAGGTCTTTTGCGCGCTTGCTTGATTCTGCGTACTTTGTCTACTAAGTCGAAGGAAGCCTTTGGAAGCGAAATGATTGAATCGACTGGCGTTTCGGTTACTTCCGACGCGTTGACTTTTCCGAATTCCAACAAGCCTAGCTATTATCTGTTTGACTGCAAGAGCAAGGGTATGCCTACTTTTGCGGAGGCTCAGAGCTGGACGGACGTTTCTGATAATCCTGATGAAATCACCGGTTATGCTTACGCTTACAAGAGCGAACAGCTTGAACAAGTCGAATTACAGATGCGTACGCCTTTACAGGTTGTTTATAACAAGTTGCTTACGCACATGGCTAATGGCGACGTTTTCGATTTGGTTTTCGAATATGACGACGCTCATGAAACCAACATTTTCCAGATTCTTTTGCCTAACTGCTGCATAGTCGGTTTGTCTAATGAAGCGGGTGAAAATGGCGCGTCTGCTACGACTACTGTTAAGATTCTTGCTGAAGGCGGTATTAAAACGAACATGCCGAAGGTTATTTCTTTTGCTCGTTGATAAGTCAAATATATCAAGGCTTACTTTAATCAGAAAACAGAAGAAGGATTAGCGAATGGCCACGGTAATAGAATATTGGCAAGAGCAGGGAACGTTGTACGACGGCAAAGTTGGAACAATCCGCAAAAACGGTTTACTTCGCGTGGTGTTCCAATTCACAAGTATTCCTTACGACCCTGACGGCTACTTTACTAAGACGGCAACTAGACGCTTTTCCTTCAACTGTTCTGCTAAAGCGTTACCTTCAATATCCGAGCGACCTACATGGACGGTGAACAATGACGACACTGGGCCAATGGAAGGTGTAACGTATGCTGGTCGCCCTGAAAAGTTCGAGCCGATAGAGTTGACAACGCGCACACCTGTTGGGGGTACTTTAACATGGTTGCAACGCGTTTTGTACTTAGGAGTTCATGGAGCATTGATATTCACTTATACCGACGCTTTACAAGACCTCTTAGCGACAATCACGATGCATGACTGTGTTTTAACAGGTATAACCCATAGTGGCGGCGAATTGTCGGCTATATCGACAACAACGTTGCGTTTTCAACCGAGTGGAATCTATCAACCAGAAGTGGAAACAAGTTCTCTTACTGGAAGCAATAAGACTACTTGGAAAGCTTATACGGGCATTGAAGTTCCTAATTTGGACGCTGAAATAAAGTAAGCGAATTAGCGTCTTATTAGAGCGAAATATGAAGGGGCCGCAATTTAAGCGGTTCCTTTTTTATTTATATTTCTTTGTCGAAAGTGTACTACCTATAAAAAAAGGAAGCGCAATGCGAACAGTAGTAAATTGGATGGGAGGAAAAACGCGACAGCTCAATAATCTTTTACCACTCTTTGACCAAATCGAGCATAGCATCTATGTAGAATCTTTTGGTGGGGCAGGCACGGTTCTTTTAGCTAAAAATCCTGTTAAACGTGAGATTTACAACGATTTAAACGGCTTGTTATGCAACCTTTTCCGAGAACTTCGCAAACCGACGACAGTTGAAATCTTTGAAGAATTGTCTCAGAAATTCCCTTATTCTCGTGAATTTAATCGAGAACTTCGAGAAATTTGCATAGCTTACTATTATGACAATATAGACGAATGTAAACGTCTCATAGAGCAAGCATATTTATCGCAATATGACTTTAACACAATTCTAGCATGGTGTTTTTTCTATGTTCAAAATTCCAGTTATGGCGGTGTTTTTTTAGGTTCTTATGGAATTAGCGGCGGTACAAGACGATCCATGTCGTTGAGCCTTTTCCAGAAAATCGCCAATTTACCATATTGGAGTCGTCGTTTTCGTTTAGTAGAAGTCGAACACTTAAATGGAATCGACTGTATTCAAAAATATGATTCTCCTAATACCTTACATTATGTCGATCCTCCTTATGAACGCAATTGTAGCGCTCAATATCGTTGTCATTGGACTAAACAAAAGACGCAAGAATTAGTCGCCGCGCTTAAAAAATGTCGAGGTTCAGTAGTTCTAAGTTGCTATGATTCTCAAAGTTATGAGGGATTGCTAGAAACAGGTTATCAAAAAAAAGACTTTTCTGCTTATAGCAGTATTGGTAATATCAACAAACAATATTGCACAGAAACGATTTATTATCGTATTTCCAATAAAGTCAATCAAGACGCAACGTCGTTAGAAAGTTGTGAAAACAGGCTGTTTGGATAAAATCAACAAGAAAGAATGAGGAGTATTTCTCATGTGGGCGCTAACCCATTCACAAGCGCGTAAGCGCTCTCATAAAGCTAAACTTCGACGAATAGCAATAAGGAAGAAGCAGATGTTCAACATTAACGAATTTATGAACGCGGCCAAAGTAGACGATACGAAAATAGTCAAACGAGGGACGGAGGAATTTAAGATTCGCCGTTTAAATGGCGTAGAACGCTTGAAGTTCAACGACCTGACAACGATGTACGACCGTACCGTTTTTGTTTTAGGGCACGCACTTTTAAGCGGAGTCAACGATGCTCCCATTGGCGAACAGAACGCGGTACGATTTATCGAACGCTATTCCAGCTTAGCGGACGCGCTTTTTAGCGATATCTTTGAATTTACGCAAGAAGTTATCAAGTCCGAAAGTGAAGCGTGGGAACTTGCGTCAAAAAATACCAAGGCCGCGAGCGAAGAAACGACTACCAAGTCCTAAGACGTCAATATTGTAGGCGTTATGGTCTTCCACCAGAATCCACATTGGTAAGTTACCGAGAGCTGATAGAAGACGCGGCCTTTGTAGAAGAAGAAGCTAACGGTTGGCTTCGGGCAGACAGAACAGAAACGGTATTATCGGCAATCTGCTATTTAATGACGATTTTGTGCGCGGCCAAGGGAGTTGACCCGAAAGAGTTGGATAAAATAATCGGACACGTAGAAGCCACACGTCCGAGAAATTTTGACTGCTTATCCGAAGAAGAAAAAAAGGAGCGTGAAGATGCGGAAACGCGTAGTCAAGTTCATGGATTCATAGCAAGCATAAAAGCTATGTCGGCGGGTAAAACAGAAGAGAAATGAGAGTAACGTTTTAATGAGCGTTGCTCTTTTTATTTACCATCGAAAAATCCTCACTTTTTTCACTTTTTCTAAAAGTTAGCCATTGACAAACAATAGAACCCGTATTAAAAAAGGCTTTGCCTTTCTTTTCCTTTGGCTTTTACTTTTACTTTATTTTTTGATTTTACGGTTTCCTTTTTTCTTTCCTTTTCTTTTTCCCGTTTCCATTTTCTTTCCCAGAGTATGGTTAAGGGTTTATTTAATAAATATATATATATCTATAGTACTCTAGAGAACTCTTTAAATCTTTTATTTATATATACTCTAGAAAGAAGGAATAAGGAAATAAGAAGAATAAAGGCTAAAGAGTAACACTCATTCCATGACTATTTTTTTACGCCGCGTTATGTTTTTTTGACACATTCTTTATATCTTTTTTAATGTGTCTTTGTCACACGCTCAGAAGTCATTAGCGCGTGTCTATGAGCGTTTAAGCGTCTTTTAAAGTGTTCTCTAAATATTCGATAATTAAAAGCAGTATGCAAGCGAGAGCTCTATTAAACGCTTGTAAACATTGAAAGCGCTTTTAAAAGGAACAGATATGAATAATACTTTAAATCTTAATGTTAATCCTAACAATGCAGTGAAGAACCTTGGTCTTATGGACAAGAGTTTAGGCGCTGTTGGTTTCGCAATGGATTCTTTAAAAAACTCGATCCAAGGCTTAGCGTATTTTGGCGGTTTTAGCTATTTTATGCATCGAGTTAAATATATGTCGGACACCTTATTAGGAATAGCGTCAGACGCGCAAGAAACTCATGGAAAATTCCGAGCTGTATTTAAAAATTTAACAAACGATGCGTCGGCAATGGCGGCAGAATTACACCGCAATTTTAACTTTTCAATTCAACAGGCAGAAGAAGGTCTTGCCAACATGGCAAACACTTTCTATAAGGCGGGCGTTAATTTATCAACTGCATTAGATTATGCAAGTCAATTGACTAAACGAGCGGCAGACGTTCAAGCCTTCCAGAACATAGATGATATTAACCGTATAACTGACGCAATGGTCGCTGGTATGAATGGTATGGGGCAAAGACTCCGTAACCTTGGAATCATGGTGTATCAAGCAGACGTTAAAGTAGAGATGTTGCGACAGTCTCAAATGGGACTTGTTTTTGCAAATGAAAAAGCCGCTAAAATGGCGGCTACATATTCTTTGATTATGAAGCAGTCGGCAACTTCAGCCGGACAGGTAGCGCGTGAACATGATAACCTTGCTAACCGTCAACGCGCTTTACACTCTGCTTTACAAAATACAAAAGCATCTTTTGGCACTCTTTTAATTGGGCCGGCTACACAAATTACTAATGCTATGGCGAAAGTTGCTGAAGTAACTGATAGATTCTCTGATAGCACCAAAAAAACCATTGGTTCAATAGTTGTATTTGGCGGGGCATTTTTGTTGCTTTGGCGTTGGTTAGCAAAAACCAGACGCGCATATGCGGCATACCAGGCTACTATGAATACTGCAAAAGCAACAGAAGCAGTAGCGGCGTCAATGCAAGAAGGGAATGCGGCGGCCTTAAATTTAGAATCAACGGCTCTTGGCAATAATACTGCCGTTAATAATGCTAATTCAACTGCAACTTCGCAAAATTCATCGGTTGTTGGATATAATACTGATCTTTTAGGATTTAATATGAGCGCTATTCATGCTAACAGTATAGCGCTGGAAAAAAGCGCTGGTATGCGCAATTTCCATTCTCATATGATTGGAAAAGAAGCTAAAGTTATAGACCATCGCAATTTGATGGATTATCATCAAATTAAAGTAATGTCGGCTGTTGTTAAAGCAAAAGTTAAAGAGCAAGATTGTCGCTTACATCATATAAAAATGCTTGTAAAAGAAATAGAATTGCTTGAAACACAAATTCGACAATACAAAAATCTTGCAACTGCGGCGGCTTATAGTAATGCTATAACTAGAAAACAAAGCAGCGGTGTAGCATTAGCAGAAATGCGTGCAGTTCAAGCACAATTAGAACCAATGATGGTTAATGCGATGAAAACCACTGCGTCGGCAATTAGAACGAAAGTCGAAGCTCAAGTTTTACAAGACGCTACTAATGTTAAATTCCAAAATGGCTTACAAAATGAAGCTAATGCCGCGCAATCAAGCGCTTATAAAGGACATGGCGTCATGAATTTATTGAATGACGCTCTTATGTTAAAAATGACTAAGGATATGTTTTTTTCTGGTTCAAGCGCAGGAGCAGGAGCGGGAGCAGGAACGGGAGGGAATAAAGTCCCCAAGCCTAAACCAAACAAATTACCTATGCTTGGTAATTTGTTAAATTTCTTCACTTATATGCCTGGTTTGAACAAGTTTGGTAAAGCATTGCGCCCACTAGGAAAAATTTTTACGAAACTAGGCCAGACTGCCTCAAAATTAGTAACCCCACTTTTTAAGATTGAAACCAAAGCAGGTATGTTAGGAAAAGTTCTTCCTGCTTTACTAAGCGCACTTACAAGTCCCATTGGGTTATTCATAGCAGGGATTACGGCGTTATGGGGCGCTTTGAAATTATGTGCAAAGGCTCCATATCTATTAGAATCTTTTCTAGATACAGGCTGGGACACTACTAAGGAGTTCATTTTTAAAGCGGCAAAATGGACAAGGAACATACTAAGGAAAGTTGTGATAGGCACTGTAAAATATATTAAAAAACTTTTTTTTGATGCAATTAAAGGTCAGTTTCAATTCTTCCTGCGTATAGCAGGCAAGGACAATGGTATAAAAAGAGCGAGACAGCTTGAAGCTGCGGAAAAAAGATTAAATGAAGCCAGGCAAAAACAACTTGCTGCGGCAAGACGTGTTAAATTAGCAGAAGAAGAACTTGAAGCTGTACGCAAAGGCATAGAAATGTCTAAAATAGGACAGCATAATGAATTAGGAACAGAATTTGGTGGACCGGGCGCTCAATTGTTGCAAGCGGTTCAAAAATTTGAAAAATCGACAACAGCGCTATATGGTAATAAGTACCTTCAAACGAAAAAATTTGAAGATTTATCACAAGAAGAAAAAGACAGTATAAACACATTGGATGGAGCAAAAATATATGGCGCAGAAAAAATGCTGCAAGTTGAAGCGGATCGGAATAAAGACCTTGAGAAATTCGGAGCCGCCGAAGCAAAAGCTAGTAGTGGATACGAGGAACGAATTGCTAAAACAAAAGAAAGACTAGGAAAGTCCACGGATTTTGATGATCTTGCAAAAGCATTATCAAAAGAAGCTAGAACTAAAGACGAAAAACAAGCTTTTCTAGATATTAAAACGTTATATGGCGCCAAGAGTACAAATCTTTTTAACGCAAGGTCTTACGACGAATATCTAAGAAAGGCGCTGGATGATGCAAACCAACGCGGGGGAGAAGTGAATCTTTTAAGTGAGAAACAATTTAAAATTTTATCAGACAAAGATAGATTAGACAATATTCATTCGCAAACTGGTCTTCAAATGGACTCCTTTAAAACACTAGCGTATGATCCCGATCAATATATAGCTAAAAGCTTACTATCGTCTAAGTTAGCAACAGATATAACGGGAGCGCCACAATATGAATTAAATGAAGAAGAACAACATGCCTGGCAAAGAGGAATGGAACTTTTCGTAGCGCAACAAGGAACAATATTAAAACAGACAGATTCTCAGATAGAAGACCTACGTTCAAAATTAGCAGAAGCAACTGAAGACGAAGTAGAAGGACTTAAAAAACAAATAGCAGAAAAAGAATATGCGCGTAAATCGATAGAAAAATACGCAACAAAAGAAGCTATTGAAAAGTGGGAACAGGAAGATGCGAAAGGTTTTCATGCGGCGATGGCGGTTACAGGACAATTGGAAGCAGACTCCAAATCTCCAATGCAAGCATTAATGAATGCAGGAACAGCTAATCGCGGAACTCTTAAAGGTAATGTTGATGAAGCACGCACAGACCAAACGGCAGGATTAAAAGAGAAAATTAGTGCACAACGTCAATTAGATATGGAGGTATTACAAAGTAACAATAAAGCGATTCAAAGTCGTATAGACACTGTATCATCAACTAAAAACTATCAAGAATATAAAACCAATCTTAAAGAACAACAATCTTGGACGACAGCAGACCAAATAGAGATATCTAAGACAAGGGGAAACACTCAAAAAGAGTATTTGTCCCAAATCAAAGAGTCTCTTGGTTTTTCGTCAATAGACAATGAGGAGACAATAGGAAATTCATTCCAAGAAAAAAGAGATGAAATAGTTAAGAAATTAGCCGACTTGAATCAGCAAAAAAGCGCCTTAAATGGAGCTTATGAATCAACAGCTCAGTTTTTCGTAGGAAGTGAAAATTGGTTAAAATATGTAAAATTTGATAAAGAAGGAAATTTATTAGATAAGGAAGCAATAGCTAAAGCATTTGCGGCCGATGGAAAAACGCTAACCGACGAACTTTGGACACAAATGCAAACACAAACAAAAGACTTAGAAGGTTCTTATAAAGGAATGTTTGAAGACCTCCGAAAAAAAGGAGTTACTAAACTATTGATAAGTAATATAGAAACAGGAGAAATGGAAGAAAGGACATTAGATGACATTCAAAACAATTTTACTCAACAAGAAGTATTACAAATGTTAGGTTATCTTGGAGAAACTTATGGAGCATTAGTACACAATATTCAAATGGGAGAAGAATCGTTATCTTCTTTAAACACACAACAAGAAGCATTCCAATCAGCAAATATAGAATTTTTGCAAGCGGACAAAGCGCAAAAAGAAGCGACTATGCGTGAACGTATGCGAATCGCAGACATTGAATATCAAGACCAACAGCGTTACTACGAATTAGTGGATTATTATCATAGCGTAGAACAGTCTAACTTACAAAACCTCAGCGCCCAAGCGCAATCAATTTACGACTTATCGACAATGAAAGGCGGTTTAGGAGAATTACCAGATTGGCGCAATGCTCTTGGCCCTTATGGAGATTATGTAAATTCAGTTCAAGAAGAAGTCAATAACTTCCAGAAAAATTGGAACTATGGCTTATCCTCAGAGTTGATGAATATGTACGTTAAGAAAGCGGCGCAACAAGCGCAATCGCAAGCTAACATGGATATAATTCAACAACAATTCGAAGAAAATCGCTACAAGAACGAAGAAGCCGAGCGTAAACTGTTTGGCGTTTCACAGACAGATACGGAAAAGCAACAAGAGCTTGAGTCTAAATGGCAAAAAGCGAAAGCTAAGGCAGATAAGAAAAAAGAAACCATATCAGAAGAAGACGTATTTTCCGCAGAAGAACTTGAATTTAGAAAATGGTATTTAGAACAAGCGCAGGGTGAAAACAGTATTGACGCTAAATATCGAAGTGGTAACGCGACCGAAGAAGAGCAACAAATTTATGAACGTTATCGCGGACAATTAGATACGACTAATACTAGATGGCGAGAACTCACCGATCAAATGCGTCAAGCGTCGCAAGACTATGAAAGTCAGATGCTCCAAGTAGAAACGGAAATGTATCAAAAACGTCTTGAACTTGCGACACAAGCGACAGGCCCCTACATTGAAAAGTTGCGCGGAGGATTTGACGCGTTGAAACAAGAGAATAAAGATGCGTTAAACGGAATCGCTGGTTCTTCTGCAATCAAAAAGGGTTCCAATGAAGCCTTTAATATCGCAAGCAAGGTATACGACGGCGGCCCGCGAAAGTCTATGGAACAAAATGTACGTAAAATCGAAAAATACGTGAAGTCCGTAGAAGAAAACCTTGCCCGATATCTAGCGGACAATGCTAGTGATATGCAATTATCGCTTTACTAATTAAATATCTCACGTCGATAATATAAGACAATGAGAAACAGAGCGTTAAGAGAGTCTGTAACTCTTTTAGCGCTTTTTTTACACATGTTTAGATAGAAAGAGAGCGCTATGGCGACCTTAATAGGCAAACAGTTCAAGAGCGCGTCGGTAGACGATACGTGTTCGCAAACAATAGAGTACACGTATGAAATCGAGTCAGCGGCCGACGTACAAGACTTTATCAATCAATTACCGCGTAAGGGCGCGGCGCGAATCATAACCACCGTTAAAACCGACGCATATGGCAATCAATATCCGCGACAGAATTTGACTTATATTGACTCTTATTCAATCGATAAGGCGGGAACCTTGCCTGGCGGTAGAATCCATCTAACCGTAACCGAGCAGTCGCACTTTGCTGGTTATCTTAAAAAGACAGTCGTATTACCCGAGGACTTGCCGCCTTACAATTTTCGAATGTCTTCTCAGGTAGTTGAAGAAGTTTTTAATAAATATTATCCTGGTAAAATGTTAGCCGATTATAATTACCCCATGGATAACGGGGTATATTTTTCAGGCGTAAGCTCTGATAATCCCACGCCTTTAACGAATACCTCAGGTTGTTGGATAGAAGGCACGCGCACCAAAACGACCAGCCAAATATCTTTTAGCTATAACCGAGCGTATGTAAACTTTTCAGGAATCTATCGAAACGTAGGTTGTGTGAATAGCGACTATGTAACGATATGTGGAATGTATTTCCCTCCAAGAACAATTAAAATCGACCAGATAGACGTAGAAGCGGTGCTTGAAACATATGACATGGGCTCCGATATGATTAACTATCAGGACAGCGACGGCACAATCCATCAAATGAAAGGGAAGGGCACGTGGCACTATTATCGACTCAATATCACGTTGTCAGCCGATCCAGAGTCGTTTAATGTCGCAATGGCGAACGCTAGTACCTATTTCTTACGCAACGACCTTTCCGGCAATACATCTTTACGCAAAATCTGGCGTTGGACAGACCCTTGGACAGGAAAAGCGCAATATGGCACAGTTGAAGATTATACCAATTCACAAGCATTTGACGGAGAAGCGATAGGCGAGCCAATGTTTCTGGATTCTACCGGAACAGATTTAATGCCGTTGGACAGTAATTCTCGACAAATTCCATCTTATATTTTCGGTTGTCCTTATCGTCCTGTTGACTTCAATGAATTGGAATTACCAAGTACTGAGCCGCTTTGTTGGGAACTTGCCGATGGTTACAAGTCCTCGACTAACGATATCTCTATGTCAGAAATATAATATAAATATAAGAGAAAGGTATACAAATGGCTACAAATGTAATTTTAACGTCAGCGAGCAATTCCGGACTTGTAATTCGCAACGATATTCAAACGTGTCGAATCGTCTCAAAGTGGAAGAAAGAGAGCGATACTCTATATTCGGCAACTGGACGAATATCTATGTCGGACGGTTCTATGACGGGTATAGGTTTCAAGATTCTTTATGAGACGAGCACGGAGCCCACAGCCTCTATTGGCTCAACAATAACGGTAACTTATAAGAATGGCGCTTATCGCGTAGTAGAAGTCAATTCGGTAGACGAGATTAACAAGACCGGTGAATTAGGCGTTTATTTACGCGCCGATTCCACAGCGGACACTAAGTTAGACTCAGATACGGACAGTTTGATTATTGATACTGCGACCTTATCGGCGTCAATGTCTAACGTAACTGAATCTGATGGAACAAATATAGTAGATTCCAGCACTCGTGGCGTAACGCTTGGACTTTCCGATTCTGTGAAAGCTCAGTTAGCGAAAATCAAAGTATATTCGGCCGGCACAGGAATCGCGGTTTCTAATGGTGTAATCTCAGGCTCTTACACAGCAGGAGCAGGCGTAGATATTTCTAATGGCGTTATATCAGGAGCTTATACAGCCGGAGAAGGAATCGCAATATCCAATGGTTCTATTTCGTCGACAGTAACGCAAACGACAATAACAGGCGGTGATAAAATCAATGTCACCGCGACTGGTTCCAACTATGAAATCGGATTAAATTCCGACGCACTCCCCACGATTAAAGCAGGGGACGGCGTAGACGTTGCTTACGATTCAACCGATAACGCTTACACAATAACGAATACGCGCACAACGCCAACGACTTCAGACAGCGGTTCTAATATTAAACTGATACAAGGTTCTGGAATCACTTTATCGTCAGCAGAAGAAAGCGGTGTTATCAAATATACAATTGGTTTAGACTCAAGCGCTATTCCGACAAATGTTGTTTTAAAGAACAAGACGGGTATTCTTTTAGACACAGCGACTACCGCCGAAGGAGCGACAGAATATACGATTGGACTTGATACCACAGCCACGACTGCAGGAATCACCCTGGAAACGGTTGAAGGTTCGGCGTTGACTTTGGACACAACAGAAGACTCAGAAATTACCAAGTATACGTTTGGTTTAAATGTTAGCTCTATTCCAAGCGTAACAGTTGCCAAAGACACAGGAATTACCTTACAAGAATTAACGAGTGGTAATGTTACGACTTATAAGGTAGGTTTAGACACAACAGTAATTCCACAAGTCGACTTTAAAAACGAGTCAGGTATTACACTTTCCAAGTCTATCGTAAATAATACAACGACTTATACGTTAGGACTCGATTCCAGTAAAATTCCCGAAACAGTAACGCTCTCTGGAGGCGATGGCGTAACGATTACTCCAACGACTAACAACAACGTAACAAATTACGCTATTTCTCTTGAAAATACAAGCTCGCCCGTACGAGTCGAGCAAGGCGATGGAATAATCATAAGCGCAAACACTGAGGAAGGGGAAAACAGTAGTACTCTTGTCTATACTGTAAAGTTAGATGATTCTAAACTTCCATCAAAAACTGAAGTCGTTTCTGGGGCAGGCGTTAAAGTTACTTCAGCGACTACTGCGTCTGGTTCTACCGCTTACACTGTTACTCTGGATAAAACCACCTTACCAAATGAAACGAAGTTAGCCGCCGATACGAACAATAAGGGAATTACGCTTAGCTCAGCTACAAGTTCAGACGTTACGACTTATACAATAGGATTCGACAGTAGCGTGATTCCAACAGTTGCGATTTCTGGCGGCACAGGAATCGAAGTAAAGCCGTCGTCAACTGAGACTGGTTCTTCTTACGCTTTTGCCGTAAAGTTGGAAGACATCCCGTCAACCACGCTTGTTAAAGGTTCTGGCGTAACGTTAGACACTACAACAACAGGTCAAAACACGTCTTATACAATAGGTATTGACACGTCAGACGCTATTTTTGATTCTATAAAAAATGCTAACGTAGTCACCACCGATAAGACTTACCTCCTAAAGTCGGAAGAAAATGTGATTTCTTGGCGCGGTTTTTATTTCGGCTCAGGTGCCGATAGAGTCAAGCGATTAAATATTGGCGACGGTTTAACCTCTCAAGTTTCTTCAACGACAGCGACGATTAGTCTCGATACAAGTGCGTTGCCCGATACTCCAATATTTGAAGACTCTAGTACAATCAAAGTCACTCAAACGTTAGATACGGCTAACTCTAAAACGATTTATAAGTTTAACTTAGATTCTACCGCATTGCCTTCATATACCGCAACGGTCGTAACCGGCGATTCTTTTATAGGCGCTACGTTTGATAATGAGCACACCTATACGCTCGACTTTAAGGGAATTTATATAGGTTCTGGAAGTAGTCAAGCGACGCGTTTACAGGCCGGTTTAGGTTTAACGTTGACGACTGACTCGAATATCGGCACCTTCACATGGTCTGGTCTTACCATTCAGAATTCGTCTGGCGTTGCGCTTGGTTCCACGGCAAACGTTCTTAAACCGGGAGCCGGTCTCTCAATTGGCGTTTCCGATGGGGTAGCGACTATTAGCTATACCGGTGAAGGAATTGACGGAGGATTAACAGCAATATCCATGTCAGCGGTTTCGCCTTATTTAACCGCGATAGGAAGTAGTCCGAATTACACCTATCGATGGAACGGTTTTTTAGCAGATTCCGACACAGAATTAGCGCAACGCTTGAACATGGGAACTGGTCTCTCTCTGACTCGATCCAGTGAGACAAACAATAGCATAACCACGTCGATTGCAACGATTTCCTGGCAAGGGTTTCTCGCGAATTCCGCTAGCGTTTATGCAACTCGCTTAAATGCTGGTGAAGGCTTGGCAATAACGACAAGTTCTGGCGTAGCGACTGTTGAATGGTCTGGTATTACTGTTGGAACTTCTAAGTACACGACGTTAAAAGCGGGCGATGGAATTGTTCTTGAATCAGATAACGGCGCGTTATTAATAAAATCTAACGTTACAAGCGGCATTTCTGGCGTAACCATAACAGGTGATGAAACAATTTCGGTTTCCGGTAGTACAGATTCGTTCCAATTAAGCTGGTCTCCTGAATCGGTAGCTGTTTTAACGTCTGCTGAATTATCTAAGAATGTAGTAACTGGCTTATCTACAAGCGCTACGAACGTTATTACCGGAATTTCCGACACAACGACAAGCAGTCAATTTCTTATAGCTTCTGGTTCTAGCGGAGTTCTAACAAAGACAGTTGCGACTAGTTACAATGGGAATCATGGCACAACAGACGTAATTTCCAACGTCTCGGTATTAGATACAAACGTCGTCACTGGAATTGGTAATAATGCAAACGTTGTAACGAATATAGCGACGACAAACACGACCTACGACGCGATTACCTGTTCTGGTTCTGTTTCTAAATTAGCGACGTTTATGGGACAAACTGCGGTTAAAGTCTTAACTGAAATGCCAACGCAAACGACCGCTACTGTTTTAACCGCGACAAAGACGGACGAATCGGCTGATATTTCAGTAGATTCTGTTCCCACGGTTCTTTCAACAGGCGTAGCGACAGCGTTGACTTCGTTGCCGACTCCAACAACCGCTTCAACATTATCTTTCTCAAAGAATATTTCGAATTTCGTTAAATGCTATGTGCCTAATGCGAAAGAGACGGTTTTAACGGGTTTTAACGCCCCTGAAACAGTTTCCGCTGTTACCGGCGTAGAATCGGTTGAAGTCAATAAAGGCTATACGGCGACGAAAGCAAGTATTTCCGACGTTTTTAGTTCGACTAGCGCAACTGGGCTTACTAATGTTCCCAACTTAACGACTACCGACGTTGTAACAGGTTTTACTCCAACGACGCAAAATGTAATTCGTTTAGTAGGCGCACAAAATGGAACTGCTTTAAAGAATGTTCCCGCTTTACAAACAACGACATTAGACACAGAAACAACCGCGGTTATGACTGGTCTTGGAACGCCAACAACGGTAGCAGTTCCTTCTTATATTCCGCAACTTTCTATTGCCGCGATAACAAGAGCAAACGTTTTAAACAATGTACCCGCGCTCGCGACGACCTCAATAACGCTTCCCTCTGGTTCAGGGTCTGCAATAACTTCGATAACTCCGTCAACAACGACGGCAGTTACAGCGATTCCCAAATTAACGACGGCGAATATTCCGATTCCCACAGTTGTGAAAAAATCTGTTGTCACTGGTATCAATTGGAATATTACCACAGACCAATCGACGATTCCTGAAGGCGCAACTTCGTTCCCGATTGTTACATCAATCAACTGCGCAAGTAATAAAGTAACCGCAACCTACGCTTATTTGTACATAGTCGCTACAACGGAAGAAGTCAACGTTATAACAAGTACATCTAATACGCAAGTAGCAACTGGATACAGTAGTACTGAAACGTACGCAAACGCTTCTACGACAAACGTAGTCGCGTCCATTACAACGGAAAATTCTAATTTCTCGACGATTGGTTCTGATAGCGTCAATGTAGTTACAGGTTACGATTCGACCGCTTATACCGGTTCTTTGCCTGATGGAATTACAACTGAAAATGTTCTTATCCACAAGAGTATAACAGGCGTTGCTACTGGATATCGTAAGGATACCGCTTATTCTTCTGCCGCGACAACCGACGTTGTAATAGGATATTCGGCTCCTGAGACAATAAGCGCCGTAACTTCATTAGCCAATAGCGAATTATCTTTAGTTACAGGATACGCTTCCACCGGGTACGACGGTTCTTTGCCAAGCGATATTTCAACGGCTGTTGTAACTGCTGTTAAACCAAGCACAAGCACAGTTGTAACTGGCTTGACTCCTACGACAGCAACTGCTGTTACCGGTTATGATTCTACCGCTTATACAGGAACGTTGCCTGCCGATATAACTGCGAATTTCTTGCAAACAGTTTCTGGCGACAACACACAAGAAGTTGTTACCGATATAGTTTCCACTGGCGTTGTCAATGTCGCTAATGCTGAGAATCTTACCAAAACCGACGTAACTCCTGCGCTTAGCGCAACGAATTTCACTACTGGCGAAGTTTTATCAACATCCACCACTGGAACAACCACAATGGTTGGCACCGCCGGTTCCTTCAAGACTATTCAATCTATTACTGAACTACCTGTTACAGAAGCTAATAAAGGTACTTTCCTTGTAGGCAATACCGACGCAACCCCTGTTTCTGTTCTTCAAGCAACAAATGCAACAATTACAACAGGAATGGCAATTACAGGGTTTGGCGAAGAAACAAAAACCAACGTTATTGGAATCCCCGATAGTCCTGTTAAGAAAGGCGCGATTGTCACCGGCGTCGATAATTCTGTTCAGGTTCAGAAAGAAAAAGTCATTAAATCTGCGTCTCCAACATTGAGCGCTATTTCGACTTCAAGTCTTACTGACTTAGTTACTTCTAATTCCACGTCAGTTATTTCGTCGGTCGCTCCATTATCAACAACGTCAGTTCTTGATCCAAGTAATATCAAAACAGGCACAGGCGTAACATCGATAGGCACGGTTACCAACGCGTCTCTTATCACTGAAAAAGTAAAAATAACAGGCGGTTCCGTCAAAGTAGCTAAGGCTCCTACAAACGCGACAGTTGACGATACTGAAATATTGCCTGAATAAATTTAAACAACAAATAATAAGGGCGCTTGAGTCTTAACGATTCGAGCGTTCTTTTGAATAATAAGGGAATAATAATGAAAACAATTAAATGGTATGTAGCAAACACAATATCTACGTCTGTAAATCAAGGTTTAACAGACGGACCGGCTAATGAGTCTATTTCTAACTGGAAAACAGTGATTCAAGATGCAAATGCTGTCAAAGAAAACAATACGATAGTGGGCTATAATTATACGAAAAATGACGTTCTTTATCAGGCAATTTTAGCTCCTGCTGAAATGGTTGGAACAAGCGATTGCTCCTTAGCAGTCGACCCGTTTTTAGAGAATGACGAAACAATCACCGCAGCCACAATCGCAAACGCAACTGATATGCACATGACAATTACCAAGTTCCAATATGACGCTTTAACTTATACTGATGAAACGTCGTCTTATATAACAACAACATGGACAACGACGGGCAACCCCAATAGAACTGAAGTAACGTCGAATCATTACGTCAACAATACCGACAACCCAATTACTTATGAAGGCGGCGGTTATTTCAAAATGCCATTTACAGCCGAAGCGTACGGTTATAAATGGACGGGAACATTGAAAGGATTCTCTCCTGTTGGTAATCCGTATAGTTCCAGCTCAACTCCAGTCAGTTCTTGGAGAACAGAAGCGTTAAGTACTTCGTCGATGACATTATCTAAGACTTCAACCTGATTAAAAAATTTATGAAACGATAAGAGATGTGTGTTTTTAGCAAAGAAACAGAGATGCGTTGGGAATGTAATTGTCCTACCCCTCCTGCCGTTATTGAATGTCTTAACGAAGTGCGGAAACAATATGTTTATCAACCGCAACTCCGCGACATCGCTTACTGTTATAGTCGCTTGCTAAAGACATCCGTTTCTTCTAATGAAACAGTTTTAATAGTACAGAAACAATATTGCACACCATATTTTTGTAAGGAATATCACAATGGCAACATGGATAACCAGTAGAACACCCCATGAAGGCGAAACCGGAGAAGAATGGGCTCCAACCGCTTATTTACAATATTCTTGGACGATTCAATCCGCTCCTGAGCAAGTCACGATTTCTGGGGACTGCGATTGCGCAAGTTTTGTCCCTTGTATCGCCAAAGACATTGTTAGCATGGCGTTTAAAGGACTATCAGCCGTTTGGAATTCTTTCAGTTTAAAGTTTGAGTCAATAACTATGACGTTTGACGTTAAATATGCAAACAGTGACGAAACAATGGAATACACGTTTAACGCGTATAACGCTAACTCTTATTCCGGTTCTTATTCTCAGTCAGAAAACAAAGTCTATAACGACGAAGCAATGGAATTAATACCAACAGAAGATACCACCGCCGACAGTTATTTAGTTATTAATATAAGCGATACAACTTGGAACGTAACTTCCAACACCGGGAATCTCTATAATTTATCTTTTGATTACAGTTCTCATTTATCTAACGGCGGTAGTCCAATGCAATTCTACACAGCGGCAACCAATGGAGAACATGTCGAGATTACATGATAATCAGACTTTATAAACATTGAGAACGAATTGACTCATTGGCAACAGTGAGTCTTTTTTTGTGTCTTTAACAAAATGACGATAGAATATAAAGTAATCAAAAAAATTTTTAGGAGAAAACTATGTTTTTATTCTTTTTGTTTCTGTTATGGATAATGTATTTTATCTATCGCGACGTCAAAGACTACGACGCTTAAAAGCGTCGTAGAGAGCCTTAGAGATCCACTAAGATAGAAAGAGTCTATATAGCTTATAAGTAAAACGCCTTAAAACGCGTTAAAGAAGAGAATTTGCGGACGACAATAATGTCGGTTGCAAAAGTATGAAAGACAGACTCACAGACAAGAGAAAAGTAATATAAAAAACAATCGAAAAAAATATACGCGGCGTAAAAAAATAATCATGGAATGAGTGTTACTCTTTAGCCTTTATTCTTCTTATTTTCTTATTTCTTCCTCTCTAGAGTATATATAAATTAAAGATTTAAAGAGTTCTCTAGAGTACTATAGATATATATATATTAATTAAATAAACCCTTAACCATACTCTGGGAAAGAAAACGGAAATGGGAAAAAGAAAAGGAAAGAAAAAAGGAAACCGTAAAATCAAAAAATAAAGCAAAAGTAAAAGCCAAAGGAAAAGAAAGGCAAAGCCTTTTTTTACACGGGTTCTATTGTTTGTCAATAGCTAACTTTTAGAAAAAGTTGAAAGTTCTAGAAATTCTGTTTCAATCGTAAGGAATAAAAGGAATAATGTAAAATGGGTTGTCGATTTGCTCATGAAACCACTGAAAAATGGAAATGTGGTTGTCCTTATACATTGGCTTACATAACCGAATGCCGTAATCCCAAACGATTTAACGTGCCTAGTCTAACATATGATAGAACAGGCGTCTATACTGTATTTGCCGATAAAGATATAAACAAACTTAAAAAAATGGAAGAAAGTAATAAACAAATTGAGTTTGTTTGCGTACGTTCTTTTGAGTGTAGTGAAGCATATTGCGCAGATTATGAAGCAGAAGATACGTCATATTTACGTAAATTTAGCGAATATAGAAAAGAGATTGAAAGATGAGCATCAATTATCAACAGATAGGAGCGTTGAAATACGACTTTAATGGAATAGTAAATTCATTGTTAAGCGCTCGTTGGTCTACGGTTCCAACGTTTGATACAGAATGGACAATAAGTGCGAAAACAGGTGCGGCTCTTTCAGAGCTTTTAGGCTTGTCGTCGGAATCTACGCTTATTGAAATACAAAACGAATTGGAACGATTGTTGGGGCTTGGTCTTGACGCTCTTAAAACGTCTTGCGATAAATTAAACTCCAAATTTAGCGTTTGGGGAGCGGCAAGCGGAGATAATTCAATCGCGGCTTATGGCTTTACACACACCGCCTTCAATTATCAGATTTCCGTATTCGCAAACGATTCAAAAATTCAAATAAGCGCTACGCCTAATGACTCTTACAAACTTTATGGACAAGTCGTAGTCGCAGTGCCTTATGGGGCTGATACTGATTCTACCGATTCTGAAACAGGCGAAATAATAAGCGCGTCTAATCCGATTGGAGTAGTGGTAAAGGCTTACGAATGTAGCGTTAAAGACAATTT
Organism: uncultured Lachnospiraceae bacterium; assembly: GCA_964534435.1. GTDB lineage: Bacteria > Bacillota > Clostridia > Oscillospirales > CAG-272 > CAKSQF01. The sequence continues at coordinate 25,007 of CAZHPU010000003.1, forward strand.
AATTCCTGCTATTCATGAAAACTTGGCCGCTATGATTCCACACGTTTCGGCAATCTATCTTGATAAAATCAACGGACTTACAGAGAATAAGCCAAAGTTATATTATAATCCTTTAAACGCGACATATAGTTTTTCATCGTCAAGCCTTCCAGCGGTTTTTGAAACATCTTCCACGTTCAATATAAACAATGGAACAGACTTTTTAATGAATGCTAAAACGCTTGCAGAAGAATTTAAAGCGTCTGTGAAAAGCTATATAACCGAGCTGTATGTAAGTTCAAATTGATTATAAATAGTTTATATTCGAGGTTACAAGAATGGGTAGAAGAATAACATTAGATCAGAAGTCTGCAAGAGGAATTGTTCAAAGCGGGCAAATTCGTAAGGATTCGACACAGTATAAAGTTCGTTCAGATAATCAAAATTCCGAACGGTTTGGCTTTTTTGTGAGAAATGACATTCGACCATTTTATGTAACAAGCGAATGGTATCAAATGCCGGGAAGCTTTCGAACGACAAGTTATGTCGGAGAAGTGAAGGAATCTCTTACCACTATGGAGCTTAGCTCTTTATGGTGGGTTGACGGCGAACTGATGGGGTTACATGACGATTCTCATATCTCTAAATGCGCGTGTTTAGCAGGATTGCAGTCTAACTATCAAATTGGTAATAGTAAAGAAGAAAGCGATTCTAGTTCTGATACTACCCGCGATTCTAGTATTGACGAAGGAGAAGTCGAAACTAATAAGCCAGAATCACTTTTAGGCAAAATGGTTTATGTCGTTTGGCGCGGTCGTTGGGAGATTTTACCGGGTATGACAGGCGAAGCGCAAAAAGAAGAAAAAAAAGAAGAAAAAGAATACTCTACCAAAACGGTAAATTTACTTAAAGATATAACTTTTTCTGGGCCTGTTTCTTTTGCAACTACCATTATTGATTGTGGAGAAGATTCGGAAAGTTTTTGTTTAACATTTAAAGAACAGACTTGGTTAATTCCTAATCTTATAACTTCAGTGACTTGTGAAGAACAAAAAATTCAAGTTGCAGTTGACACTACAACTACTGAAACAACTACAACCACACAAGAATAATGAAAGCAATTGATTATGGCACAGTTAGTTTATACATACATAAATAAAGAAAACGTAATAGAAAATATATTTAAAGCCTTAAAAGAAAATAGTAGTTTAGCATATTGTCGTTTTAAAAACTCAGAAGACAATTCAATTGATCCAGAATGTATATCGATAAAAAAAAATACAGATGGCTCTAAAACTATTAAATTTGAATACTTTTTAACCCAAGAGATGTTAGGCTCTCCGGTTCCAAGTCCAGAGTTTGGAAAATATAATGGCCTATGGCTCATAGCAGGCCCTGAAAATGGTCTTCCATTGAAGAAAGAAGAAAAAAAAATTGCTCAAATCGTGATTTATGGAGCAGTAAAACGTAATTATGGTAACAATTCTTCCCAATTTGTGTCTTTTGTAGAGCAAACGGAATCAGAAAATACCCTACTTCCAATAATAAATAAGTTAATGGAAAATTCCAATTATCAAAAAATAGACAACACATATTCATGGAATTTTTCTGCACTAACGGGTTTTGTGTGTAAATATGATTATTTTTTATATCCTGCGATGATGGCTATACGAACAAATAATAGTCTTAACGCCAATGCTCAGGAAATTAGATATCTATCATGTACTTCTAATTACTCGATAGGGGGGCTCGAATGTTCTTTCCCTCAAAACACAGAATATAGTACATATTCAACTTATCCCCTCGCGTCTATGCCTGCGTCTTTTAAAGACGTAACTATTTATGAGGATGATTCTTATAATTCAGAAAAATCTAATGTAGGTCGTTTAACAGGATGGAAATATAGAGGGAGATATGGTTCAGTAGAAGTTAATGTTGATAATGGGACGTCCGTTGAAGAAGCAGACCAATTTGCCTTAGATGAATACAACAAGTTTTGTGAAGAAAATGAATATGAAACGGCTGCTCAATTATCTAAAAGAACGCCCGTTTTTTCTAAAATGTATCTTTACTCTGGAACTTCATCGGCAACGAATGAATATTGTGAGCTAATGTGTGACGTCGATGGAAATCTTTTTATTATTCCTAAAAAAAACACCGGAACTACCTCAAGTCCTAATTATGTAGCCGCTTATTCAGCAGAATTGGTAATTGATAAAAATGGGAAATATCATGCTCCAACAATGACTTCAGAAGGAGAATACGTTTCTACTATTTCTGAAGAAGAACGTAGCAACTATACAGAAAACATAAATCAAAGCGAATACTTAAAGACCGGAGAATATGACTATTATGGTGGAACTGCATATGGAGCAGGAATTGGAGCTCACGAAGATCGAGAATTATTTAAAATAATGACTAAATATAAAAATTCTACTACTCCAATCTATACCTTATCTATACAAGAATCAGTGAATAGCTCCAATTCTCTTAAAACAACAACTTGTGAAAAGTTAAAGATTCCTGTTCATATAGTTAAAGACATGTCTGTTGAAGATTTGAAATGTTCAGAAGAATATCTGGAGCAGATTGAAAAATATGCTATATATTATAAATTTGGGTTAAACAAACAGCCAGACTACCCTCTAACTGTAAAAGATTTTGTTTTAAATTCATTTATAATTGAGCCTGACGATCCCGACACGCCTTTTTTTAATAACGGTAAAGCTGGTCTTGGACTTGCAATTCCTTTGGGGGTAAAAGGGAAATGGCAAAATCTTTCTGTTAATTTTTCAAGTTTTTTGACTAATTTAAATAATAAAGTTTATTACATAAATAAAATCTATCTAGAACCTGCCAATGGTTTTATGACTCAATCAATAAAACAATATTTAGGATGTGTCAATTGGGATTGGAAACGTAGACTTCAAGAGTATACGTCAAATGCATTATCCAAAGGATATATCATCGATTCCTCATATGATTTTTTATCCGAAGATGGAACAGGAATAGTTAGTTCTGGGTTTCAATATTACAATTATGGCAAAGTCAAAACAGGAATAATTCCTCAAACTAAATCACTTTCCTTTGCGCCATATTCCACTCCTTATTGGTGTCCTAAATTAAGCGCTAGAACTGCTTATATTCCCAATGTGTCTTGTGGCTGGACAGTGACGAAATATGAAATTGCAGAATGTGAACCTGAACTTGTTTATGTTACTCCTAATCCCTCTTTAGTTCCTAATATACAAACAAAGCAAGTTGGCGATTATGTGCTTGATTGTACAGCGCGAGCAATTTATAAATATAAATTTTCAGTTCCTTATATTAAGCATATTCCTCTATATCCCTATGAAACAAAAGTTGTTTATCATGATACAACTCTATTTATTGAACTGGCTAATACTGCTGAAGCTAATTCTAATAATACTCCTCGATATGAAATGAGAGAAGCAACAACCGAAACTCTTATTGACGATAATAAATTTAATGAATTGGTTGTAAGGGAGGCAGAAATTGATAACGCGAAAGGTTATTATGAGAAATAGTAAATGGCTAATTTTATTATCGTTATTTATTTTTTTGTTTTGTGGAGTCAACGCTTTTGCACAAGAGCCAGAAATCCAATTGAAAGACGCGCCTGATTTAATTCCCGATATAGAAACAGTATCGTATGCAGACGAAGCGGAATTATGCGCTATGTTTGCGAATACTTACGAACTCTTAGTTTTTACCTATGAGCGCCCACTAATTTGTCGCGCTTGCGATATTATTCGTCCTTTACTGGAAGAAATGTCTAAGGAATACCCGATTACCATGTTAGACGTAGAAGATGAATTTATACAGATGAACATGGACGATTGGGAGGTTAAAATAACTCCGACATTTTTATTGGTAAAACGTCGAATAGACGGTAGTGGACAAGAAATCATGCGTTGGAGTGGAATCCGCAATTTAGAGGAACGAATTGAAGACGCTTTTGAACAAGTTCGATTCAATAAGAAAGACTTTAAACCGCGTCCTGCTAAATTGCCGCCTTGTCGTTTCCCCAAAGGGGATAAAATCGGCCCAAAAGGAAAACCAGGTATAAAACCTAATGACCCCAAAGGAAAACCAGATCGTCCTCGCGAAATGGAAAAACCGCGTCCTTGGTGGAAATTTTGGGACTAAATGAATGTTTAGTCTCTCTGGGGCTATGTTGAAATTCCTTGCCTTTGGGTATAATACCAATACGATACATCCAACAGAATCAACTAGGTTACATTTTTGTTACAGAAGAGTCTTAGCATGAGCAATTATGCTAGGGCTTTTTTTCTTTACATAAACGAAGAAGTCATGAATCTGAAATTTTTTACTTTTTTGAAAAGTTAGTCATTGACAAACAATAGAATCCATATTATGAAAGTCTTCGTCGTTTCCTTTTCCTTTACTTTCTCTTTATTTTTGATTTTACGGTTTCCTTTTTATTTCTCTTTCCTGTTTCCGTTTTCCTTTCCCAGAGTATGGTTATGGGGTAAATAAATTAATATATATATCTATAGCACTCTAGAGGATTCTTTAGAATTTTTAAAATGTATGTACTCTAGAGAGAGACTTAAAGAAATAAGAGAATAGTAATGCTTTAGAGTAACACTTCAGTAACACTTCAGTAACACTTCAGTCATGACTATTTTTTACGCGCCGTATATTTTTTCCAACGTTTCTTTATATCGTTTATTTCTTCTTTGTGATGAATGCGTTCTAGACGTTTCTAAGCGTTTCTAAGCGTTTTTAAGCGTGTTTAAGCGTGTTTAAGCGTGTTTAAGCGTGTTTAAGCGTGTTTAAGCGTGTTTAA
>CAZHPU010000004.1:0-29196 GCA_964534435.1 uncultured Lachnospiraceae bacterium
TCACTTCCGTCATAGTCAAATTGTACGCATACGCACGCATCGGTAATATTCATATCAAGCAGTTCGCCGAGATTTACAAATACAAAGCCGGAACATAATTCTCATCCTCGGGAATAAAAAAGCAAAAAACGTTTTTTACGTTCGGCATATCGGTTATCTTTTCATACATACTTTGTTCAAATGAATTTACCCCTTTCGCTCTTTACTGTAAAAAACAATCCATCTGCATTACAGATGGATTGTTTACTTAATTTATTTTACATAAATATTGTGTTTTTACAAGCACATGCAAAATCTAATGACTAAATGAGAATAAATCACAAACAGCATTCAGAAAGATTCGCCCATGGAATCGAGCATCTCCATAAGCGTCATCAACCGCTCCTCAAGATTTGACGATTCATCATACAGCTTTGACAAAAGATCACAGTCACTTTGATTTTCGTTTATTTCCTCCTTGATTTCATCAAGCCGTTTCTCTATCTTTTTAATCTCTTCCTTGTTTTGTCGGATTAAATTATTGTGTTTTCTTTTATCCGAATTCGATTGTTTGTTTTTCAGATATTCTATTTTCGAATCGGTCATAATGTTCTGCTTTTCGGGACATTCATCTTCATTAAAACGCGCAATATAGTCAAGATACCGCTCATAACCGTCATGAAAATCTCTTATCTCGTTTTTTTCAAACGCTAAAATACGTGTACTGAGCTTCTTAATAAAGTATCTATCGTGCGAAACCGCAATCAAAGTTCCGCCAAAGGATTCGAGAGCATTTTCGAGGACTTCACGCGTCATAATATCAAGGTGATTTGTCGGCTCATCCAAAAAAAGAAGGTTAACTTTTGAAAGCATAAGCTTAGCGAGAGTGATTCTTGCTTTTTCTCCGCCCGAAAGTATCCGTATTTCCTTAAAAATATCATCTCCCTTGAACAGAAAAAGCGCCAATGTATTTCTTATCTCGGTTTGTGTAAGTCCGGGATAACAATTCCAAAGTTCGTCAATAACCGTATTATTTTGATTCAGATTTTGGTTTTCCTGATCATAATATCCGATTGAAACATTAAATCCGAATTGAAATGTTCCGCTGTCGGGTAAAACGGTGTGGTTAAGAATTTTCATAAGTGTTGACTTGCCGCAACCGTTTGGACCGATGATAAACAAACGATCCTGTTTTTTTACATTAAATGACAAATCCGAGAAAAGCGTTTTTCCTTTATATTCTTTTCTTAAATTTTTAACCGTTAAAACGTCAAATCCGCTTTCATCAGCCTCGGAAAATTTAACTCTAATATTATCTGGCAATTTCTGCGGAGCATCAATTTTCACCATTTTATCAAGCTGTTTCTGTCTTGACTCGGCCGCAATTATATTTCTTTCGCGATTCCAACGCCTTTGTTGTTCTATATATGCTTCTATGCGTGCAATTTCTTTTTGCTGATTTTTGTACTGATGCTCAAGAATTTCGCGGTCTCTTTTTTTCTCAGCAATATAAAAATCATAATTACCGTTATATATTTTTGCTTTACAGTTTTCTATTTCAAGAGTTTTTCCAGTAACTTTGCAAAGAAAATATCGGTCATGTGACACAACAATAATTGTTTTTCTGTTTGCCGATAAATATTTTTCAAGCCATTCGATGCTTTCAATGTCAAGATGGTTAGTGGGCTCGTCCAAGATAATGATATCCGGATCGGAAAGAAGCAGACTTGCCAGTGCAACTCTCGTTTTTTGTCCTCCGCTTAACGATGTTATCGATTGACTCCAATATTCGTCGGTCAAACCGAGACTGCGAAGTACCCCTTTACATCTTCCGACATATTCGAGTCCACCCGATGATACATATTCGTCATAAAGCTTGGACATTCGTTCGGCGGCATCGCTGTCGCCGTTATCTATTTCTGTCTGTAATGAATTAATTTTGTTTTCCAGAGCCATTAAATCAGAAAATGACTTAAGAATTTCATCAAGAACACTGCTTTCGCTTAAATATTCCGCATTCTGTTCCAAAAAGCCGATTTTCATTCCTTTTTGGATGTACACATTGCCGCTGTCGGCAGTATATAAACCGCAAATTATCTTGAGTAGAGTCGTTTTTCCGGCGCCGTTTACCCCGACTATACCGAGTTTATCGCCTTCATTTAACGAAAAGGAAATTTTATCCAGAATTGTATTTATTCCGACTGAAAATGAAATTTCATCACAACTTAAACTAATCATAATCTTTCTGTTCCTCGACTGAATATGAGGTATTATATAATTATTTTATTTTATTGTCAAGTCACAATTGTTCATAAATCTATTGACCTTTGCAGACAAGAGTGATAAAATCAATATGAATAAAGCAAAGGAGAATATAGAATGAAAACCATTAAAACCCTTTATAAAATAGGGTGCGGGCCGTCAAGTTCACATTCAATGGGACCTGAATTCGCATGTAAAAAAATGCTTTCTCTTTATCCGACAGCCGACAACTTTGTCGTAACATTATACGGTTCGCTCGCTCTGACAGGAAAAGGTCATATGACAGACAAGGTAATTATAAAAACATTCTCTCCTCTGAAAGCCAATATAATATTCGATACGAAAACGATATGTCAAAAGTATCAAAACACAATGGATATTGCCGCACTGAAAGGCAACACAGTAATCGGAAAGGAAAGAATATACAGCATAGGCGGCGGAGACATTCTCTTTGAAAACAGTGAAGATGAGGCAGAAGCAGAAGTATATCCGCATAATAGATTTTCCGAAATTTCGGAATATTGTAAAAAAAGCAATATAAGGATTTGGGAATATGTAGACAAATTTGAAAACAGCGAAATATGGGATTATCTTTCCGAGGTTTGGAAAGTAATGAAAAGAAGTATAAACGAAGGACTGTCAGCCGACGGAATTTTGGACGGAGGACTTGAAATACAAAGAAAGGCAAATTACTTGTACAATCAACGCCATATTGATGAATCTGTCCAAACAAAAGAAAACAGATTGGTATGTGCATATGCATTCGCCGTAAGTGAGCAAAATGCCTCTGCGGGAACGATTGTAACCGCCCCAACATGCGGCTCATCGGGAGTTCTTCCCTCTGTATTAAAATATATGCAGGAAACTAAAAAATTCAGCGATGAACAAATTATTCATGCGCTTGCCACAGGCGGAATAATCGGAAATTTGATACGGACAAATGCTTCAATAAGCGGAGCGGAATGCGGATGTCAGGCTGAAATAGGCTCAGCCTGTTCTATGGCATCGGCTGCTCTCGGTGAACTTTTTGAAATGGGTATTGATCAGATTGAATATGCCGCCGAAGTTGCGATGGAACATCATCTCGGTCTGACCTGCGATCCGATCGGCGGACTTGTTCAGATACCTTGTATCGAACGAAATGCAGTCGCGGCAATGCGTGCGATAAATGCTCTCTCGTTGGCTAATTTTTTAACGGCAACGCGTAAAATCAGTTTTGATACCGTTGTCGACACAATGTACGCGACCGGCCGTGATCTTCTCGGAAAATATCGCGAGACAGCCAATGGGGGACTCGCTGAATTTTACAAAAACCATGAAAACAAATAATACAGCACAAACGGTCGCGGTGTTAACACCGCGGCCGTTTTCTGCAAGCGATTTTTAAAAATCAATAAGTTCAGACAAAATCGTATTACTTACCAAAAAACCTTTGGTAGTGAATTTCAGCCTGCCATCCGAATATTGCATAAACCCGTTTTTAACATATCGTTCTGCTTTCATTTGGGTAACATCATCCGGCTCAATTCCCTTTTCAAGCCGCAGACCGAGCATTATTTTTTCATTGTATTCATCTTTTTCGGAAATTTTACATTCATCTGCAAACGGTGGCTCAAAACCATTATCGACAGCATTGATATAATCTTTTATGCTTCGTGAATAGCCGTATCGTACACCGTCTATGAATGAATATGCAGTCGGTCCGAATCCGAGAAATTCGCCATAATCCCAATATTTTATATTATGCCTGCATTCTTTACCCGAAATTGCAAAATTGCTTATTTCATATCGATTGTATCCACCCTGATAAAGAATGTCAACCGCTCCCTCATACATTTCGCTTTGAGCATCATCGTCGGGAAAATCATATTTTTCCTTAAATTTGCCGAATACGGTATTTTCTTCGACTTTAAGACCATAAAGCGATATGTGCTCAGGTTTTAAGGATATAACGTTTTCGAGCGAATTAACGAGGCTCTGCATTGTTTGTGAGGGTATACCGTACATCAGATCGACATTTACATTATCGAATCCCGAAGTTCTTACAATGTAATAACTTTTGACAAACGACTCATAATCATGCCTGCGCAGAAGCAGTGCAAGCTCATCTTTATTTGCCGATTGCAATCCGAGGCTTATACGATTTATTCCGAACTGCCTTGCCGCATCAATTTTATCCTTATCAAATGACGCAGGGTTGGCCTCCATTGTAAATTCGCAATTCGAAGATATTATAAAACTGTTTGATAAGCAGTCACAGATTTTGTTAAGTTGTTCGACAGACAAAAGTGACGGAGTCCCTCCGCCTATATATATTGTATCGACTGTTCTTCTTTTTTCCTCAGACTTTCGGGATATATGACGGCAGAGAGCAGATACATATCTGTCAATACTTTCGGTATCGGAAATCGAATAGAAATCGCAATATGAGCACTTACTTTGACAGTACGGAATATGTATATATATTCCAATCGGCTTTATGTTATCGGTCATTCTTCATCATCCAAGCGCAGAACAGCCATAAACGCTTCAGGCGAAACCTCTACCGAGCCAAGCTGGCGCATTTTTTTCTTTCCTTCTTTTTGCTTTTCGAGGAGTTTCTTTTTTCTTGTAATATCACCGCCATAACATTTTGCCAGCACATCCTTACGCATGGCCTTGACTGTTTCACGAGCGATAATCTTACCGCCTATAGCTGCCTGAATGGGAACTTCAAAAAGCTGACGCGGAATATTTTCCTTTAATTTTTCACATATTCTTCTTGCTCTCGCATAAGCCTTGCTTTCGTGAACAATAAAAGAAAGTGCATCAACTATTTCTCCGTTTAACAGAATATCAAGCTTTACCAGCTTACTTTGAGCATAACCGGATATTTCATAATCGAGCGATGCATAACCCTTGCTTCTGCTTTTAAGCGAATCGAAAAAATCATAAATAATCTCATTAAGCGGCATATCATAATGAAGTTCCACACGCGTAGAATCAAGATACTTCATATCCTTGAATGTGCCGCGTCTTTCCTGACATACTTCCATAATTCCGCCGACAAACGAAACAGGCGTTATTATGTTGGCGTTAATAATCGGCTCATAAGATGTTTCTATTTCATCGGGCGACGGATACGACGTCGGATTGTCAATCATCACGGTTTCACCGTTTCTCTTGACAATTTTATAAATAACGCTCGGTGCGGTTGTAATAATATCAAGATTGAATTCTCTTTCAATTCTTTCCTGAAGTATTTCCATATGCAGCAGACCGAGAAAACCGCACCTGAATCCGAAGCCGAGAGCAACAGATGTTTCGGGCTCGAACGAAAGCGCCGCATCATTTAGCCGAAGTTTTTCAAGCGCGTCACGAAGATCACCGTATTTAGACCCATCGGCAGGATAAATGCCGGAAAAAACCATAGGAAGTGCTTTCTTAAATCCGGGAAGTGCCTCGAATGTGGGATTATCCGCAAGTGTTACGGTATCACCGACTCGAGTATCCGAAACATTTTTAATACTTGCGGTAAGATATCCGACCTGACCTGCGGTTAATATATCTGTCTTATTTAGGCCAAACGGCTCCATTGTTCCGACTTCGACTGTTTCAAATTCGGCGCCGGTATTCATCATTCTGATTTTATCGCCCGCTTTAACCGATCCTTCAAAAATACGCATATAAACGACAACGCCCAAATAAGAATCGTAATATGAGTCGAAAATAAGCGCTTTAAGAGGAGCGTCGGGATTTCCCTTTGGAGCGGGAATGTCGGTTATAATCTTGTCGATTACATCCTGAATGTTTATCCCGTTTTTAGCCGAAATCGCGGGGCAGCCTTCTGCGGGAATACCTATTATATCCTCAATTTCTTTTCTCGTGCCCTCAACATCGGCCGAGGCAAGATCGATTTTGTTTATAACGGGAACAATTTCAAGATTCGAGTCGAATGCAAGGTAGGCATTGGCAAGTGTCTGTGCTTCAATTCCCTGAGTTGCGTCAACAATCAGAAGAGCGCCCTCGCATGCATTAAGGGAGCGCGAGACCTCATAGTTAAAGTCAACATGGCCGGGAGTGTCAATCAAATTAAGTACATATTTTTCACCTTTTGCGTCAACATAGTCAAGCTTGACGGCCCGTGCTTTTATGGTAATTCCGCGTTCGCGTTCAAGGTCCATATTATCAAGCAATCGGTCTTCCATATCTCTTGCCGCGACCGCCTGCGTTTTTTCGAGCAGGCGGTCGGCAAGAGTTGATTTTCCGTGGTCGATATGTGCTATTATGCAAAAATTGCGTATATTTTCCTGTTTAACATCCATTAAAATTGTTATCTCCCAAAATTAAATCTATCCGATAATATCAGGCTCGGTTATCGGATTTTGATCAGACGTTGTTATTGTTTCATCTGTTGAAGGTGTGGTTTCAGAAGTTATCGGTGCGGTAATCTCGGATGTTTCCGGCGATGTAACATCACCGGTAGTCGGAATTTCGGTTTCCGGTGCATATGTCGTAACGGGATGCTCGGGTCCGAGACTGACAACCAAATCAATAGTCGTCAAATCGGCAGGCACGGCTTCACCTCTGTATACACTCTGACTGATGATTATACCTGCTGAAACAGTATCCGAGTATTCGTATGTAACCGTACCCGCGCACAAACCGGCATTGATAAGTTCCTGCGCTGCTTCTTTTATTGTTTTTCCTACAAGTTTAGGAACAATTGTATAACTTATATCAGGGCCCTTGCTGACATACACTATAACAGTTGTATCTTTGGAAATCCTCGAACCACCCTCCGGATATGTGGATACAATCCTTCCCTGCGGCATTGAATCACTGTAAACTTTAACAAAATTTACACTGATGTTTTTTTCGCTGAAAATAAAACTTGCATATCGGTATTCCAAACCTACATAATTGTCAAGAAGAACAGTGTTTTCTCCCAAACTGACAGTTAATTTAAGCTCACAGCTTGTTTCACCCTTGATTATTTTACGTCTTGAATTTTTTCTCGGTGACTGTGAAATAACCGTTCCGTATATATGGTCGCTGTCGGAAACCCATTCCACACTTACGGAGTATCCTGCTTTTTCCAAATCATTCTTTAATTCATCGTCGTAAATCTGTCCCTCAAAATCATCTACGACGATAACCTCGGAATCGCCCGAAGTAATTATCGTAGCAAAATAGGACTCATAAACAAAAAGAAATGCCGTAAGGCCAATGATACCGAGAGCACAGAGCACACCGAGCAAAATTGACGCAAGCGAGATTCTCGAATGCTTTTTCACTGTTTCGGTTTTTATAATGACCTTTTTGTTTTTCTTTCTGTTTTTCTTTAACTTTTTATTATCCGTATCATTCACGCTGCTGCCTTCGACAGTGTTTTGGACATAGCTGCCTGTAAAAAGCAAATCGTCGGAATTGGAACTTTTTATCTGTATATTCTGATAATTTACAGGCAGAAAATCAAATGTCGCTCCGGGGTTTTCTTTTAGGCGAACCAGACAGTCGAGCATCTGTTTGGCTGAATCAAATCTTTCGGACGGATCTTTTTTTATTGCTTTTACAATGATTTGTTCGAGTCCTTTTGAAACATTGGGATTTACGGCCGAAGGCGGTTCGGCGGTATTTCCGATCTGCATATATGCGGTTTCCAGCGGATTATTACCCGAAAAAGGCAGCCTTCCGGTAACCATTTCATAAAGCATTATTCCGAGCGAATAGATATCGCTTCTCTGATCGATTGTCTTTCCGCGAGCCTGTTCGGGACTTATATAATCAACTGTCCCGACCGTGGTGCAGGACACGGAAAGCGGATCGCTTGACGGAATTTTCGCAATTCCGAAATCGGTAATTTTAAGTCCGCCGTTATACGGCAGGAGAATATTCTGGGGTTTTATATCTCTGTGAATTATATTTTTTGAGTGTGCATGACTGAGTGCCGACAATATTTTTATTGAGATATCTATTGCCTCTGCGGATGAAAGTCTTGTTTTCCGCTTTATAAGAGATTTCAGAGTTTCGCCTTCAATATACTCCATAACAATATACTTAAGTTCTTTTCCGTTCGAAAAATCATAGCACTTAACTATATTATCATGAGAAAGCATAAGAACGGCCTTTGCCTCGTTGCAAAAACGTTCAACCGCATCGTGATCATTCAAAAGCTCGTCGCGAAGGACCTTCACGGCCACATTTCTTTTCATTGCCTCATCATATGCGAGAAAAACAAGCGACATTCCGCCGCTGCCGATCAGCTTTTTTATTGTATATCTGTTATCAAAAGTTTTACCTATGTATTTTTCGTTCTGTTCCATGCGGAAAAATAACTCCTTTTTACCTTATATCGGAAATCAGCAAGACAGTAATATTATCGTATCCGCCGTGGCTGTTTGCCAGATTTATCAGTTTTTCGGATTTTGATTTAAGTGAGCCGAATGAACAAATTATCTTTTGAATTTCACTGCCGTTTACCATATTTGTCAATCCGTCTGTACAGAGTACAAAACTGTCAGATTTGTTTCTCTCAACCGTAACTTTATAAAGATCGGGGGTAGAATTTGTGTTATAGCCGATTGAGCGCGTAATAATATTTTTATGTGAATGCTCGGAAGCCATGGAAGGATCAAGTTTGCCGTGATCAATAAGGTCCTGTACATAAGAATGATCCTTTGTTATCTGTGTCAGACCGTCCTCCGAACATAAATACGCACGACTGTCTCCGACATTAAGAATATAAGCGACTCTCTTAATAATAAGCATTGAAACCATCGTTGTTGACATTTCAATAAGCGACTCATTTGAACGGGCTTTTTCGCAGATAGCCTCATTTGCATCATGAAGGGCATGAATTAAAATAAATTTTACAGTACTTTCGGGTATTTGTGTTTTTTTATTTGATAAGAGAGGTAAGATTTGATTACGAACGGAATTTTGAAACACGCTGCAGGCAATCGAGCTGGCAACTTCTCCGCCTTTTGATCCGCCGACACCGTCACACACAATGAACAGTGCCGTATCCGAATCGAAAATTTCGGCAGAAAAAGCATCCTGATTCTCGGTTCTGCTTTTACCGAGATCGGTTTTACCGAAATAATTCAAAATCATCCCTCACTTTCAGGTAAAATAAATCAAAGAAGAAAAGACTAAATTTTCAGTTTACAGACCGCTTTGGATTGAGACCGTGTCTTAGCTGACCGCAAGAAGCGTCAATGTCTCTTCCGAGTTTGCGCCGTACCGTTGCATTGACGCCGAAACTGTTGAGAGTTTTACAAAATTCGGCTACCGATTTGCTGTCGGATTTTGTAAAACTACGTTCATCAACCGGATTCACCGAAATCAGATTAACATGAAACGGTCTGCTTTTCAAATATTTTTTTAAAAGCTTCGCAAGTGCGGCGGCCTGCTCTTTGTTATCGTTTTTTCCTGATATCAATGTATATTCAAACGATATCCGTCGACCTGTTATATCAAAATAATCGCAGCAGGCATTCAGCAGACTGTCTATATTCCACTTATTATTAACAGGCATGATGGAACTTCTCGTTATATCGTCACTTGCATGAAGCGATATTGACAATGTAATGGGAAGATTTTCTTTGGCCAAATCATAAATCTTATCCACAATCCCGCAGGTCGATAATGAAATGTGTCTGAGACCGATATTAAGAGAATGCTCGGAGCTGACAATACGCAAAAATTTTATGACATTGTCGTAATTGTCGAGCGGTTCCCCGATTCCCATCATAACGATATTTGAAATTCGTATGCCGAGATCCTTTTGCGCAATAATTATCTGACCGAGTATTTCTGACGGATATAAATTTCTTACTTTTCCTCCGATTGTCGACGCGCAGAATTTGCATCCCATCGGGCATCCCGCTTCGGAAGAGACACACATTGAATATCCGTGTTCATACTTCATAACAACGCCTTCAATAAGCTGATTATCATATAGTCTGAAAAGAAATTTAACGGTCGAATCAAGCTTTGAAACATATTTCTTTTCAACCGAAGGATAATACAAACATGCGTTGTCCGAGAGTTTTTGTCTTACCGCCAATGACAAATCGGACATTTCATCAAACGAGGCTCCTCTGCAGAGCCATTGTGATATTTGATGTGCTCTAAATGACGGCAATTCAAGTCTGTCTTTAACAAAATTATTCAGTTCATCAAAAGAAAGTGATAAAATATCAATTTTATCCGACATATATTTTCCCGTTTCCGAAATCGTAATATCTTTTGGAAATTATAACATATTATGAGTTCAATTTCAACTTTTATTTTAATTTTTATTCATTAACATCGATTTTTAATATAAAATCGTTAAATTGTACCATTGTTTAAGAACGTTAGTGCATTCCGATTCATTTTATCGAGAATAGCATCGGGAAGTTTATTTACAAGTTTTTCGAAATTATCATAATTTCGATCTGTCAGGTCATGAATGTCGCTTCCGATAACGTGAATCGCATTTTCGTTATAGAGCGAGAAAAATTTGCGTCTGCCGGAAAAAGTCGAAAACAAATCGGCATTTATCTGTGCAATATAAGATTTTGAAATAAGCTGCCGTGAATGACTGTCGCCGTATCTTTCAATGTGAGCAATAATCGGTACAATCCCATAATTAGACTCAATCTCATACAAAGTATTCAAAACACGGTTTGACCATGCCGAATCGATAAGCGGCATCTCCAAAAGCATATAGTCGGTCCCGCTTATACAAAGCTTTCTGAATTTATCCGGATCAATATTGTCAATCATATCGGGTTCAAGAGCAACCTCGGCTGCGGGGACAATTTTCATATCGGCAAAATTTGTTTTTTCAAGAGCAAGAGTCACCATATCATATGCTCTTTGACGTCTTTCAAGGAAATCGTCTATGTCATTAAGATGATAATAAAAATGAGAAGTGGCTACAATTGTTGAGATTCCGATTTCTTTTGCTCGTTCAATAAGTTTAATCGATTCTGTCAGATTTTTGCAGCCGTGATCGACTTCAGGCAAAATATGCGCGTGAAAATCAATCAATCCGTTAATCTTTTTTTTCATAAACTTCTCCAATTCGCTCGGTAAAATCAAATCAACATTTTTATAATTGAGTATACTGTCTATATTTTACCATCATTTATACTGTTTGTAAATAATAAAAGCGGGCAAAAGCCCGCTTTTTACTAAAAAATAATCAAATATAGCCTTCGGCACACAAAAGTTCCGCAATCAGTACTGCACCGCCGGCAGCTCCGCGAATTGTATTATGAGACAATCCCACAAATTTGTAATCAAAAACGGTATCTGCACGAAGTCTGCCGACAGATACACCCATTCCGTTATACAAATTTCTGTCAAGAAAAGTTTGCGGACGGTTTTCTTCCTCAAAATAAGTTATAAACTTTTCCGGTGCACTCGGCAAGCCGAGCTTTTGCGGAATACTCTTATAATTATTCCAGCAGTCAATAATTTCTTCTTTTGATGTTTTTTTATTGAATTTAACAAACACAGCGGCAGTATGTCCGTCGGTTATAGGTACTCTGATACACTGCGCCGAAATCACAGGTGTCTCGGCGGGAACAATATGACCGTCAACCACTTTACCCCAGATTCTAAGCGGTTCTTTTTCACTTTTTTCTTCCTCACCGCCTATATACGGTATTATGTTATCTATCATTTCGGGCCATTCCTTAAATGTTTTTCCGGCGCCGGATATTGCCTGATAGGTAGTTGCAACAACAACAGACGGCTCAAATTTCAAGAGTGCCGAAATGGCAGGCGCATAACTCTGTATCGAACAGTTTGGTTTAACGGCAATAAAACCACGTTTAGTACCGAGCCTTTTCTTTTGATATTCAATAACCGAAAGATGTTCGGGATTTATTTCCGGAACAACCATTGGTACATCGGGTGTCCATCTGTTTGCGCTGTTATTCGACACAACCGGTATTTCCGCGGCGGCATACTTCTCTTCCAGATTCAGAATTTCCGATTTGGACATATTAACGGCGCAAAAGACGAAATCCACAAGTTTCGACGCGGCGTCTACATCGTCCGAGTCGATAATTACCATATCGGCATATTTTTCCGGAATACATGTTGTCATCTTCCATCTTCCGTTAACTGCCTCGGAATATTTTTTCCCGGCACTCTTTTTACTTGCAAGCAGCGCGGTAACCTCAAACCAGGGATGATTTTCGAGCAAAGTTAAAAATCTTTGTCCGACCATTCCCGTACATCCTATAATACCCACATTATACTTTTTCGACATTTTTTATTGTATATTCCTTTCGTTATGAAATACAAACTGTGATATTTTTTCGGGTTTCTTAGAATATTTAAGAAAATTCGAAAATAATTTTCGTTCATTATAGCACAACTTTTTTCGTTTTGTCAATTATTTTGTCAAAAATATTATTGTAGTTTGAAATGATTAAATGAATACAAGAAAATTTTCACGGTTAGATTATTTACCGCTGTATAATTTTACCTTATAATTTACTTTTATAAAAATAGAGCCCAAAAACTTGACAAAATCAAGCAAATGATGTAAAATGAATAGGAATAAATATTTTTAGTTATGTTGTAAGCAAGTTTAATATAATGCAGAATTTATTTTGTCTTTTTGGGGGAAATTAAGAATGGCCAAAAGTATGACCGCATTCGGAAGAGCGAGAAAAGAAATAAACGGCAAAATCATTACCGTTGAAATAAAAAGCGTAAACAGCAGATATTTTGATCCTCAAGTCAAAATCAGCAGAGCTTACTCTCCCCTTGAAGAGCGTCTGAAATCGAAAGTTCAGTCATACATTTCAAGAGGCAAAACAGATATTTCTCTCAATGTTGAATTTACCGAAAAATCAACTACCTCTATAAGTCTTGATACAAAATACGCGGAAAACTATATTGCGGCGCTCAAAGAACTTCGCGATGAATTTAATCTGATTGACGATATTTCGGTTATGACGGTAGCTCAAAACAAAGACGTGTTCAGCATTACCGTTCCCGAAGCCGATCTTGAAAAAATGTGGGAAGAGGTCGCTCCTGTTGTTGATGATGCCGCTCTTGCATTCGATGCAATGCGTTGTGCCGAAGGAGAACGTCTGCACTCCGACCTTATAAAAAAGAAAAACAATATTTTGCTTTCGGTAGATAAAATCGAAGAGCTCAGCCGCAATTCAATCAGCGGCTACAAAGATAAATTTGAGGCGAGAATCAAAAAAATAATCGGTGACAGCGGAATAGAAATAGATCAGCAGAGGATATTGACAGAGTGTGCAATTTATGCCGACAAGATATCGATTGATGAAGAAATAGTCAGATTAAGAAGTCATTTTACGGCATTTGACGAAATATTCGAATCAAACGAACCGATTGGCAGAAAACTCGATTTTCTTGTTCAGGAGATGAACCGTGAGACAAACACCATAGGTTCCAAATGTACCGACAGCTCTATTGCTCATATAGTTGTCGATGTTAAAAACGAGATTGAAAAAATAAGAGAGCAAATTCAAAACCTCGAATAAATAAGTCATTCTAAGGACGGTAATTTATCGATGTCATCAAAACTCGTAAGTATAGGATTTGGGAATTATGTTGTCGCTTCGCGTATCATAAGCGTTATTTCACCGGATTCCGCACCAATCAAACGACTTATACAGGATTCGCGGGAGGGCGGAATGGTAATTGATGCTTCCTGCGGTAAGAAAACAAAATCGGTAATCATTACAGACAGTCATCATGTTATTTTAAGTGCGCTGACAACCGACTCGGTTTTAGACAGATTTAATGATGAAAAATGCGATGACAGCGACATTGAAGACAAACAAACTGAAAACTGATTTATTCGGAGATATACAGATATGGAAATATCAAAAAAAGGCTTGCTGCTTATCCTGTCGGGCCCTGCGGGAAGCGGTAAAGGATGTATAGTCAAAAATATACTTGAAAAAGATAGTAACATACGGCTTTCCGTTTCGGCAACAACGCGTGAGCCTCGTCCCGGCGAAATTGAAGGGTTTCATTATTATTTTGTAACACACGAAAAATTTACCGAGTTGATTGATTCCGACGAAATGCTGGAATATACCATGTACTGCGGGAATTATTACGGCACACCGAAAGAAAAGGTACGCCGTATGATTGACAGCGGAATTTCGGTTATACTCGAAATCGAGCTTGAAGGTGCCAAAAATGTAAAAAGATTATGTCCCGATGCGGTTTCGGTACTTGTTCTGCCGCCCGATTTCGGTACTCTTGAGCAAAGATTGCGCGGAAGACATACCAATACCGAAGAAGATATAAAAAACAGGCTAAACAGAGCAAAATCCGAAGTCGCTTCTTATAATCTTTATGATTATATCGTGATAAATGAGGATGATAAAATCGATGAAGCCGCCGATAATATACTGCAGATTTTGAACGCGGAACGTCATAAAACCTCACGCAATCCGAATATTCCGACCGATTTTTTTAATTGAAAAATAAAATTCAAACAGATTATCATCTGACAGAAGATATAAAGGAGAAAATTATGATTATTAAACCCACTATTGATCAGCTTTCCGGAGGAAAATATAATCGCTATACTCTTGTACAGGCAGCTGCAAAAGGTGCTCGAATGATTACCGATGAATATGTAAGAGAACGCAATGCCGCCGAACAGCTCATTGCCAACAAGGAAACAGACAAATCGATGATACAGCTCATCAATCGCGAATTCTGCGATGAGAAAGCAGTTCGCTCATCTATTGACCGACTCTATTCGGGAGAATTTATTATTAAAAACGCTCCGAGTATTGACGGAACACTTGACAAATAAAAACAATTTTTCTTCAGGAGGGCAAATATGGTATATCAAACAGTTGGTGTACATGTAATGTCGCTTCCATTCTATGCCGACAGATTATTTGAGTATTATATTCCTCCGGATTTAAGCAACAAAATATATACCGGCAGTTTTGTTGTCGTTCCCTTCGGCGGCTCTAACAAAAAAATGAACGCCGTTGTATTCGAGTTTGCCGAATCTCACGATGTTACGAATTTGAAACCGATAGAATCGGTATATTCCGAAGTTAAGCTTTCCGACGAAGAGTTGAAGCTGTGCTTATTTATCAAGGAACATTTGTTTTGTTCGGTGTCCGATGTAGTTAAGCAACTGATTCCGCCTGAGGCATTATCCAATCTGAAAACGGTATACCGGGCGATTCCTTCGGGTTCCGACGAACGTATTTCGGTTAGCAAAAACGCGCTTGTAATATATACGGACATACTTCAAAACGGCGAAATGACAGCCGAAAAGCTGATCACGCGTTACGGAGACGGTGCGGATCTTGTTGCTTCAAAATTATGTGAATACGGCTATCTTGAAAAATTAGCACTCAGCGATGCAGACAAGAAAAAAGTCAATGAAGAAAGAGTGCATCTCTGCATAGATTCGAGCAAAATCGACACTGCAATTAAATCATTAAAAGGTCAAAAGCAGAAGCAAATTCTCGAATATTTGAAAACCAACGGCAGCACCGATATTGATGTTCTGAAAGAAAATTTCGGATCTGTCAGATCTACGATTGACTCATTAAAAGAAAAAAATTATATTGAAATTGAGATAATCGATTCATACAGAGACCCTTATGTTAATGATATTCAAAGTCAAACGGATATTACCCTATCAGAAAGTCAAGCCGATGCATATAATGTGATTGCGGGACTGATTGACGAGGGAAAGCCGAAAGCGGCGCTTCTTCACGGCGTTACCGGCAGCGGAAAAACCGTGGTGATAAAATCACTCATTGACAAGGTAATTTCAAAAGGGCGTCAGGTCATTGTACTTGTGCCTGAGATTTCGCTGACCCCTCAGACTGTTTCCTTTTTCAAATCATTTTACCGAGACAGAGTCGCCGTAATTCACTCTTCCCTTTCAAGAGGAGAGAGATATGATACATGGCGCAGAATAAAAGAAGGTAAAGTTGATGTTTGTATCGGTACCAGATCGGCTGTTTTTGCGCCTTTTGACAATATCGGTATGATAGTCATAGACGAAGAGCACGAACACACTTACAAATCGGATCAGACACCGAAATATCATGCACGAGATGTTGCGAGATTCAGATGCGCTTACAGCAACGCTTTAATGCTTCTCGCGTCCGCGACTCCGTCGGTAGAAAGTTATTACCGAGCTCAAAGCGGCATTTATACTTTGGTAGAGCTCAAAGAGCGGTACAACAACATCAAATTGCCCGAGACGGTCATTTGCGACATGAGGCTGGATGCGGGAAAAGGCAAAATTTCGCCGATTGGCACAATGCTGTGCGATGCGATAGAGAACAATCTCGAAAAGAAAGAGCAATCAATTCTGTTTGTAAACAGAAGAGGATATAATAATTATCTGTCGTGTCCGCTTTGCGGCGCCGTAATAAATTGTCCGCACTGCAGCGTCTCACTTACCTATCATACATCCGCAAATAAAGAAAAAAGCGGATATTTATTATGTCACTACTGCGGTTTTCGGCAGAGTATTCCTAAGGTATGTCCCGAGTGCGGTTCCGACAAGTTTTTGTATTCGGGATTCGGAACTCAAAAAGCAGAGGATGAACTGTCACTTACTTTTCCGGAAGCAAAAATCATTCGACTCGATGCGGATACTACTGCGACCAAGTTTTCGTCCGATAAGATTCTGAGTTCGTTCAGAAAAAAAGAAGCCGACATCCTAATCGGAACACAAATGGTCACAAAAGGGCACAATTTTCCCGATGTTACGCTTGTCGGGGTTTTATCCGCGGATGATTCCCTTTACGTAAGTGATTACCGCGCCGGAGAACGGACATTCTCTCTTTTGACTCAGGTAATCGGAAGAGCCGGTAGAGGCAGCAAACCCGGCATTGCTATTGTCCAAACCTTTTCACCCGAAAATCCTATTCTTTTAGAGGCCGCGGCACAAGATTACGGTAAATTTTACAATAACGAAATCGCAATGCGAAAATCCTTTTTATTTCCTCCGTTCTGCGATATCGTGCTTATTTCCATATCTTCGGCCGATGAAAATCTTCTTTCCAATACCGTATCTGCATTTTCGATAAAAATCACTGATCTTGCAAAAAATAAATACAACAATATCAGCATTCAGATATTCGGACCATTTGAGGCACCTATTTACAAGCTGAATGAAAATTACCGAATGCGTTTTGTCGTTAAATGCAGAAACAATAAGCAAACCCGTATGCTTTTTACAGAGCTATTGGTTGAGTTTACAAAAAAAGCGGGAAAGAAAATCAATTTCTCTATTGATGTCAATCCGTCCTCGCTGTAAATTATATTAAATCTTTAATTTGGAGATAATATGGCATACTTAAAAATACTGACAGATCGTGATCCGACACTCCGTAAGCATTGCAGAGAAGTTGACAAAATAACGTTAAGAACTCAAATATTACTTGATGACATGCTTGAAACAATGCGCCGAGCTAACGGCGTCGGTCTTGCGGGGCCACAGGTAGGCGTGCTTCGCCGTATAGTTGTTATCGAATGCGAACCCGGCGTTGTCTACGAACTTATTAACCCCGTTATAACCGATACCGAAGGACTGCAAACAGGTCGTGAGGGCTGTTTGTCAATACCCGGAAAAGTCGGAATTGTATCCCGCCCGAACAAAGTTACAGTGGAAGCAACCGACAGAAACGGAGTTCGCCGCACGATTGTGGGAGAAGGCTTGCTCGCAAGGGCCCTTTGCCATGAGATTGATCATCTTGACGGAAAACTGTATACCGATATTGCAGACCGCATGCTTACCGAAGAAGAAATAGAATCGGAGGATGAGGCATAATGCGTGTTTTGTTTATGGGAACTCCCGATTTTTCAGTCGGGAGTTTTAAGGCTTTATATGACAATTTTGAAATCATCGGCGCGGTTACACAACCCGATAAGCCGCAAGGCAGAGGCTACAAGTTAACAGCATCACCGATAAAAAAAATCGCATCGGAATATAACATACCTGTTTATCAGCCCGAAACGCTGAAAAACGGCGCTTTCTCGGATGTTTTACATTCACTTAATCCCGACATTATCGTTGTTGTTGCTTACGGAAAAATTCTTCCGAAATATGTTTTGGACTATCCGAAATACGGATGCATAAACCTTCACGGCTCGCTTTTGCCTAAATATCGCGGTGCCGCACCAATGCAGCGCGCGATAATTGACGGCGAAAAAACAACCGGTGTTACAACGATGTTTATGGCAGAAGGACTCGATACAGGCGATATGCTTGAAAAAGCGGAAATCAAAATCGAAGAAAACGATAATTTCGAAGCAGTACATGACAAACTATCCGAGGTAGGTGCTTCTCTTCTTGTTTCAACACTAAAAAAAATCGAGGCATCGCAAATCAAGCCGACAAAGCAAGATGAAAGCCTTGCAACCTATGCCAAAAAAATCGAAAAAGAAGACCGACTTATTGACTTTTCAAAAAATGCCGAAAGCATACACAATCTCATACGCGGCCTTTCACCTATTCCTCTTGCATTCACATATCTCGGAGAAAAGCTCATAAAAATTTCGGATGCGCAAATAGCCGAAAAAAACAGTTCAAATTCACATCCCGGGACAGTGTTATCATTTGATCACGGAAAGATTCTCGTCGCGTGCGGCAGAGGAACAATATCCATAAATACACTTATTCCGGAAGGCAAAAAGTGTATGAATGCCTCTGACTTCATAAACGGAAGGCAAATAAAAATCGGCGAGGTATTCGGGCAGAAATGAACATCCGTGAGCTCGTATATAAATCCTTATTTTCATCCGAAAAAGATAAAAAATATTCTAATATAGAATTAAGCAGTAAAATAAATGCCAATAACTTATCGGGTACAGACAGAGCTTTTTTTACATCACTTTTCTATGGTGTAACAGAGAAAAAAATCACACTTGATTATTTCATAAAGCAGTATTCATCAATTCCCTTTTCGCGTCTTGATTTATCGGCAATTATTCTTTTGCGAATGGGTATGTATCAAATTCTTTATATGGATAAGATTCCCGACAGTGCCGCAGTCAATGAAACGGTAAAAATCGCTTCACGTTACTCTTCAAGGTCGAAAGCGTTTATAAATGCCGTATTGCGGAAATTCTCCTCGGAAAAGAACAATTTAATATATCCCGATGATGTCTGCAATCACATAGAACGTTTATCGGTACAATACTCCATCCCGACCTGGATTTGTGAACTATGGGAAACGGATTATCCGAACAATGCCGAAAATATTATTAAAGAGCTATCATTAAATCGACCGATTACATTTCGCGTTAACAGCCTAAGAACCGATTGCGATTCAATTACAGCCAAGTATGATAACATTTCCAAATGCGAATATTCACCGTACGGTATAAGGTTATCAAAGCCTATTCCCGTGTCCGAATTTCAACCATTGATAAGCGGCGATTGTTTTGTACAAGATGAGGCATCACAGATTGCGGGATTAGTTCTTAATCCAAGCGAAAATCAGATTATTATTGATGCCTGCTGTGCACCGGGCGGAAAATCATTCGGTGCTGCAATGCTTACAAACGACAAGGCGGAAATCATATCCTGCGATGTTCATGAAAACAAACTTTCACTTGTAAAAAAAGAAGCCGAGGAACTCGGGATAAAATCAATAAAAACATTCACACATGATTCAACATCCGCAATGTCCGAATATATAGGAAAAGCGGACAGAGTGGTTTGCGATGTTCCGTGTTCCGGGCTCGGCGTTATATCTAAAAAAAGCGATATAAAATACAAGGATGAGAAATCAATCGAGTATATTGACAAAATTCAATATGATATTTTATCTGCTTCTTCAAAATATTTGAAAGATGGCGGAATACTTCTCTATTCGACATGCACACTCAGAAAGAAAGAAAACGAGGATGTTGTCGAAAAATTTCTTAATGCAAATCCCGAATTTTCCCTTCTTCCTTTTGAATACGGCAAAATAATTTCCGACAGCGGAATGCTTACACTTTTTCCGAACATCTATCATACCGACGGTTTCTTTATGGCAAAAATAATTAAGAACAAACAGTAAAGAAACGAATCACCCGCACGCCGATGTGCGGGTGATTCGTTTTAGCAGATTATTATTTTCTGCCGAAAAGAGAAAATCCTTTATTTTCGTATGGCTCGGTGCTGACCGAGACCAGTGTATAACCGGTATCGGTTATAACTTTTTTAAGCTTATCTTCATCAAGAGAATCATTGGAAATTATTTCGGTTGTGCCTTTCGTATGCGATGAGCTTACCTTTTTTACATCAAAATTGTTTCTTACGGCATCATTCATATGAGCCTCGCACATCGAACAAGCCATTCCGTCAATTTTAAGAACTGTTTTAACCATATTTCCCTCCGAAAAAACTTATCATTTCAGAATTTTATTTTTATCAAATACAATAATACCATAGCCCCAACCGAACGTTCCACCGTTTTTCATATAATCGAGGAATGCGCGCTGAAGACGGGTGTCGGATGGTAAAGCCGAAATCGGCAGCTCATTGGGCTTCTTAAAAACTCTCCAACGATCATCGAAATTTTCCGATTTTCCGTATTTCAAAATAGTAAAATCATCTACAAAAGATCGGATATTCGAATCTTTAAGGAAAACGTCCTTATACGACGGATACAGAAGCCATGATTCACATACAAATGCAACAGGCTTATTGTTTTCGGCAAAGAAATTATATGCGAGTTTATATGAATTCAGGCGGGCATCCCACGGAATAGGTCCGCATGATGGAATATGAAAATTATAAACAGTATCTCCACGTTTCATCGTAAAGCCGTCAACTTCATATTCGTCATAATCGAAGTCGGCCTTTTCATATTGAAATCTGCCGAGCGCAAAACGGTCAACAAGAAAATGCCTCTGAAACCAAAAGAATACAAATGTTCCCCAAATCGAATAAACATCATGACATTCAATCAGTTTACAGCGCAAATCAATCATCAGATTTTCAAAAAGTTCGTTTCCAAGTCCTTTTTCAATATACAGCTTCCGAAGTTTTTCAGAGCAATAAAGCAAAAAGATAAAATGCACCGTGTATATATGTATTTTACTTTTTTCCGAAATTTCTTTAAGATTGTCCTTTACATAAGATGATCCGTCACCTGAAAAATACAGGTCCCGACAGCTGCTTAAAACATTGTGATAATCGTTATTGCCAAGCAGTTTATCATATTTTTCGGCTAGAAAATCAATGGATTCGCTTGGAAAACTAAGTTTTTTCATAAGATTAATTATAAAATCAACGTTCAAAACATCACCTTCTTTATTTTATTATAACATAAATAAGCAAAGCTGTCAATGAATTTATATTTAATCTTTCGATAAACAAAATGAAACAAAATCATGAGCAATGTTTCAGTCTTGCCTATTTTGTTCAGTCGAGAATTGTAAACTAACTAACACTGACTAAACCGATGCCACCTGATGTTCCCGCGATACGTATGTCAATAAAAGCAACCCGCAGTTGCGAAATAACTTTGCTGTCGCTTAAATTCGATAGATAGCTTTAATTCGATAGATATAAATATTCCGCCGTTTTATATAAAACGGCGGAATATAATCTCATAAATATAATAATCAGAATTTACGTTTTGCGGTTACTACTGTGACAGCGGTACCGAAGAGTGCAACGACGGTAACAATAAACATAGCGGAAAGAGCATTTCCTGTTTTAGGATTTGTTACGGGAGTTGTATCGGGTGTAGTAACGGGTGTTGTATCGGGTGTAGTTTCAGGAGTGGTATCGGGTGTATCTACCTGAGTTTTAACAAACACCTCAATTTGAGAAACCGAAGCATGGCCTGCAAACGAATTCTTCGCACCGCGAACACGTATCTTAGAGCATTCAACAGCTGTGTTAAGATTGAATATATACGACTCGTTGATGTCTGCCTGTTCTGCTCTGTCATCGGAAGGATAAGAGGGTGTCAACGTAAAATCAACAGACTTCCACTCGCCGTCCGAGTAAACTTCAAGAACAGGAGAACTTCCGAACCATCCGCCGTCATTCCAGTGTCCGCCTTCCCAGAATATAACCTGTGAAACCTCATACTCTTTGTCAAATTCAACGCCGAACCAAACGCCTGTATCATCGCTGTATGTCGACTGCCAGCAGTCGGCTGTGTGTCCTTCGGACTTGTTGCCGTCGACAATGAATGTGCTGATATTGACATTATTCATATTTCCGCCGACCGCATTTGTTATACCCGTAAGTGTTGCGCCGTCGACATTTTTCAGATTCGTGCCTTTTATGACACCGTTATACTTTGCGGCATTCGCGGGTTTCTCACCGAGAGTAGCTGTACCCATAAGGTCGGTATTGCTGTAAACATTCTCTTTACCTGTCCAAGATACGAAATCGGCCCTGCCGTTGTTATCACACAGGTTATCGGATGCCCAAACATCAAGACCGAATTTTGTTCCCTTTTCAGCCTTGAAATCGCTGTAAACACCGAGATCAACGGAAACCTCTACCGTATAGCCGGTGCTGCTGACAACAGTGGCAGCCTTAACAAACTGAGAAGCCTTGATGTAATGGCAGAATACATATCCTCTTGCATTGATGTCAATATAGAAAGCATTTGTGTCGTATCCCGCAGTTTTCTCATTACCGAGATCAAGATAAATCTGAACGGTATTTTTGGTCCAGAGATCGCCGAGTCCGGGATAAGGACATTTTTCATAATCCTCACTGCCTATTGTGGAATCCTTAACAGTTACAAAGAAATAAAGATTGGTGCTGTCATACATTACTTTCCATGTAGCTGATATTTCGGTCGGATTTGATGAATAGTGTTTGTCGGATTCATAAGTATTTGCGTTGTTCCAACCATCGTCGAGAACGCCGTCGATTGCATCGGGTGTGCCGTAAACAACATCGGCTGTAAGCTCTTCGGCATTGACGGCAAACGGAACAATACCGAGTGCCATTACAACGATCAGAAAAACAGAAATTATCTTCTTCATAATATCCTCCTCTTGAGTTTTTGCAACTCTATTTATAATGTTATTGTATAATTTTTTGCCGACAAATTACATAGAAATAAAGCTAAAATAATGTATAATTTGGAAATAATGCCGATTAGTGAAAAGCCTTCCCGCCGAATTTACGGCAGGAAGGCTTTAAGACTATTAAATTACCATTTGGGTTCTACATAGTCGCCGCTGTCAACGATTGATACCATAATTATATCGTCATCATCGTTAAGAACAATCTCCGCTACAGGAGTTTCGTAAGTTTTTTTGGTTTTCTCTTCCATAATACGCTCCTCCCTTATATCAGTTTGTGCCAAGAGCAACCTTGTCGTATGCAGTCAGTGCGACGCCGCTCTCATATACCGTAATCGCATAGCTGTTTGCTGCATCAACATCAAGAATAGCGGCTCCGACAAGACAATAATTATCAGCTGCCCTATAGAAGATAAGCCCCGAACCAACACCGTCTTTTTCGGTTTTGCCATAGTCAAGCATATAAAATGCCTTATTGGTTGTGACGATTTCGCCACCGGTGAGCTCATCGCTTTCCTGAGCCTTACCCCAAAGCTTAAATCCGTAGCTGCTGTTTTTCTTTGCTCTTTCAACCGAAATCTGAACGGTAATCCTGAAAGAACGCTTAGTATTATCCGAACTTGTTTTTTCCTGATAATATGCCGAAATGTCATTTCCGCTTTCGGGAGCTTTCAGTTTCATCTGCGCATTGTAGTCTTCAAATCTTACATATTTATCAGATTCATCAACCGTTCCGGCATCCCAAGTAATAACACCGAATCCGACAACGACAACATTTTCTTTTACAACAGTGCCGTCTACCGATATGGTTTTAGCCGATACATTATAGATAAATGTCTTAGATGAGCCTTCACTTGTTGCGGGTTCTTTCTCACCATCAAATTTCGAAAGTGCGCCGTCTGAATCGATAAGCCATGTTCCGTCGTTTGAAGTTGTAAATGTTACCGCATTTCTGCCCGCCGAAATACCTGTTGTAATCTTCAGCTCGCTGCAAAGTGATCCGTCGAAATCGGAAAGATATTTATAAGCATAGTCTTCGCCGTTATCGGTAAGCTTCGCAATCACAAGGTCACCTGTTTCGCTGTCACGCCAGCCCTTTGATTCATCCTCGGCGGTGATATTTACGCAGTAAACTTCGATTTCGGAAACAGATGCGTGACCGCCGGAAAGCGATGTTTTATCTCCGACAACGCGAACTTTTGAGCAAGTAACAGTCTCGCTGAGGTTAAAAATATATGGTTCGTTATAATTGTTGAATATAATATTGGATCCGACAGTGACACCGCCGTGAGCGGCTACCGTATCTTCGGGATATTCGGGAGTGATGGTAAATTTAACATCTTTCCACTCATCACCCGAGTAAACCTGAAGTTTAGGAGATGATCCGAACCATCCGCCGTCCCACCAGTGTCCGCCTTCCCAGAAAATAACCTGAGAAATATCATATTCTTTGTCAAACTCGACACCGAACCATACTCCGAGTTCATCGCTATACGTACTGCCGTATGTATTATATGATTGACTTTCACTCTTGTTTCCGTCTACAATAGTGGTGGCGATATCACCGAGATTGCTTCCGCCGGAGGCATTCGTAATACCTTTAAGAGTTGCCCCGAGGTCTCTGAGGTTAGTTCCGTTAATTACGCCGAAATATTTATCTGCATCTGCGGGCTTCTCACCGAGAGTTGCCGTTCCCATCAGCGAAGTATTGAAATAAACGTCTGTATAACCTGTCCAAGAAACGAGATCGGCTCTGCCGTTGCCGGTGCAAAGGTTATCGGATGCCCAAACGTCAAGTCCGAACTTTGTACCCTCGTCTGCCTCAAATCCGCTGTAAATTCCGACATCAACGGCAACTTCAACGGTATATCCTTTATCATTTATATTAACCGCATAGTCAACGAAGTTTGCACTCTTAATATAATGCGAATAGAAATATCCTCTTGCGTTTATATCAATATAGAAAGCATTGGAATCATATCCGTTCAGCTTTTCGTTACCGAGATCGAAATAAATCTGCACGGTATTCTTAGTCCAGTAATCTCCGTCCAAAGAACATTTTTCATATTCCGCATCACCGATTGTCGAATCAAGAACATCAATAAACAAATAGATGTTTGTGCTGTCATACATCAATTTCCATGTTGCGGAAATTGCAGTGGG
Organism: uncultured Lachnospiraceae bacterium; assembly: GCA_964534435.1. Taxonomy (GTDB): domain Bacteria; phylum Bacillota; class Clostridia; order Oscillospirales; family CAG-272; genus CAKSQF01. Next base: position 25,429 of record CAZHPU010000004.1, read on the forward strand.
AGTTGCGGAATAATGTATATCGGAACTGTAGGTATTTGCATTTGCCCAACCTTCATCGAGAAGACCGTCGATTGCATAGGGGACGCCATATACAGCTTCTGCCGTTACGGACGAACCGTAAACTTCAATTTCGGAAACAGACGCATGACCTGCGCTTGAGTTTTTACTGCCGACTACACGCACTTTCGAACATTTCACGCTTTCATCAAGAGTGAAAATATACGATTCATATGAGTCGCCCTGAGCCGCCTGACTGTCTCCGGGATATGCGGGTGTCAGCGTAAAGGTGACATCCTGCCATGTGTCGTTGACATAAACCTGAAGAACGGGAGATGAGCCGAACCATCCGCCGTCCCACCAGTGTCCGCCTTCCCAGAATATAACCTGAGAAACATAGTAAGACTTAGAAAATTCAACACCGAACCATATGCCGAGATCGTCGCTGTAGGTTGAGTTAAATGTGTCTGCGCTGCAAGCATCCGAAATATCGTTAATCGTGCCTTCGCGCTTATCACCGTCGACAACAAGAGTGGGAAAATACTTATTTCCCGAGCTGTTTGTTGTGTTCATGTTTCCGCCGGATGCATTGGTAATACCCGTAAGAGTAGCACCGAATTTTTTCAGATTTGTTCCCTTGACAACACCGTTATAAGAGTCGGTTGAAGTCTTCTTTCCGAGTACGGCGGTACCCATAAGGCTCGGGTTATTGTAAATAGCTTCATATCCCGTCCACGAAACGAAGTCGGTTCTGCCTTTGCTGTCGAGAATGTTATCGGCAGCCCAAACATCAAGACCGAACTTTGCTCCCTCTTCGAGCTTGAAGTCGCTGTCTACGCCGACATCTACGGCAACCTCTACAGTATATCCGGTTTCGTTGACAACTGCGGCATGCTTTACGAAGCTTGTCGCTCTTATGTAGTGAGCATAGAAATAACCTCTTGCGTTAATATCGATGTAGAAATCGTTTGCATCGCAAGCGGTTGATTTTTCGTTTCCGAGATCGAAATAAATCTGCACGGTGTTCTTTGTCCAATAGTCACCGTTAGACGAACATTTCTCATAATCGGCGTCACCTACCGTGGAATCGGTAACCGTAACAAAGAGGTAAATGTATGTGCTGTCATACATTATCTTCCATTTGGCCGAAATATCGGTAGGACTTGAAGAATTGTGTTTATTTGACTCATAAGTTTTGGCTTTAGCCCAGCCTTCGTCGAGAATGCCGTCGATTGCCTCGGGAGTACCGTAAACAACATCGGCTGTTAATGATTCATCGGCAACTGAGGTGAAAGTAATCGGAGCTATGCTTATGATCATAGCAATTACAAGAAGTAATGAAATGCTTTTTCTCAAATTATTTTTCATGCCGGTCTCCTTTTCGATTTGTATTTTCATACAAATATTATTTTACAGGATATAATCTTTTTATGCAATGTGAAAACAGACAAAAAAATGTATAAAAAGGAAAACATCAATGAACGGAGTGACGTTTTTTATACTCGCTGGGTGACATTCCGTATTTTTTCTTAAAAAGTTTACTAAGATGGAATTCGTCACTGAATCCGAGTGCGTATGCGATTTCGTAAATTTTGATATTCGGATCGTTCTTCAGCATATAGAGCGCCTGCGCAAGTTTATAATCAAGCTGAAATTTATAAAAAGATTTATTGAATCTTTTTAAGAAACTCGTTCTGAGCGTTTTGGATGACACGAACATCATTTCCGCCATTTCGGTTTCCTTATAGAATTTATCAGGAGTCCTGTGGATAATATTCATACATTCGGTGACAAGGTCGTGGCTCTTTATGATGGTTTTTTTACTGTACATATATATGAGCCCTATCAGCGAATTAAATAGGGTTGACATAAGAATATCCTTGCGGGGGTTATCCGAATATTTCATCATAACTATCTCAAGAAAAAGCGACTGTATTGTGCTGTCTCCGCCCGTATGAATAACATTTCCGAGCGGAATGATATTTGTATTCGCCGAGTCTTCCAAATGCTCGTTTTCAATAAAATCATCGGGCAAAGGAAACACGTGCACAAAAAATGTTCTTGTATGAGGAATACATTCGGACACGCCTTCATAAACCGACATCGCCGGAAGGATAAAAACATCTCCGGGACCTACTTCATAAACACATCCGTTAACTCTGAAATTCCATGTGCCGTCTTCCATATACACAATATCGTGAAACTTCGGATTTATGCGTGTGGGATGCAGTGCGGAATCATTATATGTTATGTCTCCCGCTTCATATATTGTTCTCTGACTTCCGATATCCAAATTTATTGTCATAACATACTCCATAAAAAATATGTTTTTATTTTATACATCTTTTTTCCCATATTATAAATTAAAAAAAGAAAAAAAGCAAGTATAATTTATATAGAAAGTTAAGCTTGACAGCACGAAAAGGAGAAAAAATGAAAAAAATCAACGTTGCACTTGTCGGTCTCGGCTTCGGCGGAGCATTTGCCGACATATACAAACATCACCCCGCAGTCGGAGAATTGACTTTGTTTGATATTGACAGCAAAGTCATGCAGAATACCGCTGACTTCATCGGAGGAGCACGTCTTGCACATTCGTTTGACGAAATACTCCACGACAAAACAATCGATGCGGTTCACCTCGTAACACCTATTCCCGATCACGCAAATTCTACTGTTAAAGTTCTCAATGCGGGAAAGCACTGCGCATGCACCGTTCCTATGGCAACATCACTCGAAGATCTTAACCGAATTGTCGAAGCGACGAAAGCATCGGGAAAGAACTATATGATGATGGAGACAACACTTTACACATATCAGTTCTTTTATGTAAGCAACATGAAGAAAAACGGCGAACTCGGTAAAATTCAGTTTCTTCGCGGCAGCCATTATCAGGATATGGCTAACTGGCCTTACTACTGGCTCGGTCTTCCTCCGATGTGGTACGGAACACACGCAATATCGCCGATGAGAGTTTTGGCTGATGCGCCGATTGAAAGAGTAAGCTGTCTCGGCTCGGGAACAATGGCCGAAGAGCTTACAAAGCAGTACAATAATCCGTTCCCTGTTGAAACCGCACATTTCTGGTTTGAAAATTCGCTGAAAGGCGAAGCAACACGCACACTGTTTGAGACATCGAGAGCATACCAGGAAGGTCTGTTCGTCTACGGCTCGAAAGCATCTTTTGAATGGGGATTCAATGATGCGGACAGCCCGTATATCACCACAACAACTCCTTTCGAACACGGTGAGCGCGGATCAATAACAAATGTCAAAGTAACCGAAATGCCGAATTATCTCAGCGATCTCCCCGAAGAGCTTTGGAGATTCACGGTAGGCGGCAATTACGATCCGCTTAATCCTCAGAAATCGTTAATGAAGGGCGCAGGCGGAGGACATCACGGATCGCATCCGCATCTTGTCCATGAATTTATCATGAGCATTCTCGAAGAACGCAAACCCGCGATCGACGAACATCTCGGTGCAAACATTACAGGTGCCGGAATCTGCGCGCACGAATCGGCCATGAATGACGGTAAGGTAATCTATATCCCGAAGTTCTGATTCAATTCAAATTCAAATATTCAAAAAACACGGAACCGAATTTCGGTTCCGTGTTTTTTCAGTCAATTATTTTTTCCTTTTCTTTTTAACAAAAATGATAATTACTGCCGCAATTCCGAGGGCCGCTGCTGCCGCAACAGCAGAAATAACTTCGATTTTTGTGCCGTTGCCACCCGGCTTATCGGTAGTTTTATCCGATGTTGTTGA
>CAZHPU010000005.1:0-28001 GCA_964534435.1 uncultured Lachnospiraceae bacterium
CATCCGCAGATAAGCCCGGATACCGTTATCGTGTGTCCGAAGAAATCGTTTTCAATCGGATATACCGTTCCGTGAAGATTCGGGATTTTTTCACACAGCCGCTCGGTTATCGATTTGATAAATCCGTATGCCGCAGTTCCGGTCGCAATCGAAAATTCAAACGGCTTTTCTATCTTCTCATCGCACCCGTCGAGCGCAATGCCGAATTCGGAATTCATTGATGTTATCATGCCGACGCCGTTTTCAATCTGCGGATAGCCGTCGTAATAGCTTTCATCGGGAAGCGGACGCCCTGCGGTAATGAAAAATTCATCCGACGGATAGAAAAGCCGCACACCGTATCTGTCAAAATATCGGTCGCCGAACGAATCGATGATGTCGATTGCGGCGGCGGCATCTTCTTTTCCGAACGGTTCAAGTTCGAACAGCCCTTCGCGGTGCGCCGTGATGCCTGCGGGAACAACGGCGACACTGCCGATTCCGGGATAAAGCGCGCCGAGATCGCCGAGCGTGCGGATGAGTTCGTCGCCGTCGTTGATGCCCTTGCAGAGCACAATCTGCGCGTTGACCGTTATCCCGCCGTCAACCAGCCGTTTTATATAGGGAAGAGTAGATCCCGCAAATCTGTTGCAGAGCATTTTGCATCGGAGTTCGGGATTTGTCGTGTGAACCGATATGTTTATCGGCGACATTCTCATTTTGATGATGCGGTCTATGTCCTCGTCTGTCATATTCGTCAGGGTAATGTAGTTGCCCATAAGGAAAGACAGCCTTGAATCGTCATCCTTAAAATATATTGTGTCGCGCATTCCTTTCGGATTCTGATCGATAAAGCAGAATATGCACTTGTTTCGGCAGGTCTGCTTCTTGTCCATCAGGAATGTCTCGAAATCAAGCCCCGGATCATCGTATTCGCCCTTTGTAATTTCAACGGTGATAAGATCGGGCCCTCTGTGGAGCAGAACGGATAATTTTTTTTCGGTTGTGTAAAATCTGTAATCGAGGACATCGCGGATTTTATTCCCGTTGACCGTAAGCAGTATGTCGCCGGGCAGAATGCCCGCTTTTTCGGCAAACGAGCCGGGATTTACCGATTTAACAGTAACCATCGCCGAAATCCTCAAATCCTTTCCTGCGGTTATCAAAGCGGGGCGTGTTTACAAAACGAAACACGCCCCCAAAACGCATCATTAAACTGTAAAAAGCCGACAATTACGCTTCGACTTTCAGAATTTCCTTGCCGTTGTAAGTTCCGCAGTTCTTGCAAACTCTGTGAGCCAGAACGAACTCACCGCACTTCGGGCATTTCTGCATCTGGGGCGCATCGAGCTTCCAGACACTTGAACGTCTCTTGTCGCGTCTTGCTTTTGATACCTTTCTCTTCGGTACTGCCATGAATGAACACCTCCTAATAGACCTGTTGCATACCTAAACGGGATTATACAACATATTTTTTTATTTGTCAAGTAGTTTTCCCAAAATTGCGAGTCTCGGATCGATTTCTTTTTTCGGACAGCCGCACTCTCCCTCATTGAGATCGGCTCCACATTTCGGACAAAGTCCCTTGCAGTTTTCGTCGCACAGGAAAATCATCGGGAAATCGAGCAGCACCGCCTCGCGTATTGCATCGTCGGGATCGAGTATGCCTTTTTCGAGCTTGATGTAGTCCTCTTCGCTCTCCTCGTCCGACAGACTGCCTTTTACCGCAATCGGCTTTTCAAAATCAAATTTGTATGTCCTCTTGATTTCCTTAAAACAGCGCGCGCAGTGAGTCGTAAACGGGATCTCGGCAGATGCGCCGACCGTCATATAACCCGCCATGTTGCGGACTTTTCCGCATAAATGCATTTTGCCGTCAAAACTCACATCGGACAGCTCTTCGGGAGCATCGGTTTCATATTCGAAATCAACGACATCGACGTCGCCTTTTATAAGTTTGCGTATGTCAATCTCCATGCTTTCACCTCCGAACAAAATGCGAAATACGCGCGGATGTTATTATATACAAAAGCCGCGCATTTGTCAATAGAAAAAAAGAATATGCCGTCAAAATGCCCTGTGCTTTCGGCAGTTACCTGCCGAAAACACAGGATAGATTTAATTACTTCGGAAGTTTTGCAAGCGCCGCCTTGACTTTTTCGGCCGTTTCGGTATACTTGACGAGCTTCGCCTTTTCGCCCGCGATAACGGCTTCGGGCGCCTTCGCGATAAATCCGGGATTTGACAGCTTCTTGTTAAGACGATCAATCTCGTCGTAATTCTTTTTAAGTTCCGCTTCAAGACGTGCCTGCTCTTTTGCGAGATCCACGATTTCGGCGAGCGGAATGAAGATTGTGGCGGTGCTTGTGACAATCTGAACCGCTGTTTCGTCGTTGTATGCTTTTACAACCTTCATCGATGACGCGGACGCGAGCTTGATAAAGAATTTTTCGCTCTTCCCGTTGAAAATGTCGGTGCGGTCGGTCGAGATTATAACCGCCGCTTTTTTGGACGGAGGAACATTCATTTCCTGACGGCGGTTGCGTATTGCACGTACCGCGTCGATAACCGCCTCCATCGATTTTTCATCTTCTTCGAATATGTATGCCGCCTCTTTCTTCGGCCAGTCGGAAACCATAATCGACTCGCCTTCGTGAGGCAGTGACTGCCAGATTTCCTCGGTTATGAACGGAATAAACGGATGCAGCATTTTCAGAATGCCGGTCATAACGTGTACGAGAACCTGCTGAGCCGTCTCGTCACCCGATGACAGTCTCGGCTTGACAAGCTCAATGTACCAGTCGCAGAAGACATCCCATGTGAAATCGTAAAGCTTTGCGAGAGCAACGCCGAGCTCGTAATTTTCGAGATTTACCGTGACCTCGCCGATAAGTTCGTTGTATTTTGTGAGAATCCACTTGTCCTCTGTTTCAAGCTTGTCGGCATCGGGCAGCATCGCCTTTTCGACCGTGAGATTCATGAGTATGAAGCGGGCGGCGTTCCACAGCTTGTTGTTGAAGTTTCTCGCGGCCTCGATTTTTTCGTCAGAGAATCTCATGTCGTTGCCGGGCGCGTTGCCGGTCGCAAGCGCAAAGCGAAGCGCATCCGCACCGTATTTGTCGATTATTTCGAGCGGGTCGATGCCGTTTCCGAGCGATTTCGACATCTTTCGGCCCTGAGCGTCGCGTACAAGACCGTGAATGAATACGGTCGAGAACGGCTTTTGTCCCGTGTGTTCTATTCCCGAGAAAATCATTCTCGCCACCCAGAAGAAAATGATGTCGTATCCGGTTACAAGCACAGAGGTCGGATAATATTTTTTGAGCGTTTCGGTCTGTTCGGGCCATCCCATTGTCGAGAACGGCCAGAGCGCCGATGAAAACCAGGTGTCAAGAACATCTTCTTCCTGACGCATTTCTCCGCCGCAGTCGGGGCAGACGGTGACGTCTTCTTTGGAAACCACCATCTTACCGCACTTTTGACAGTAGAAAGCGGGAATACGGTGTCCCCACCAGAGCTGACGGGAGATGCACCAGTCGTGGACATTTTCCATCCATCTGTAATAGTTTGTTGCGAAACGTTCGGGCTCGAACTTGATTTCGCCGTTCTTTACGGCCTCTATCGCGGGCTCGGCGAGCGGCTCCATTTTCACAAACCACTGATCGGATGTTATCGGCTCGACGGTGTTGTGACAGCGGTAGCAGGTACCGACATTGTGAACATGGGGAACAACTTTTACGAGAAGACCTTCCGATTCGAGATCGGCGACCATCATGCGGCGTGCCTCATAGCGGTCGAGACCGTGATATTTGCTGCCGGGACAGTTGATTTTCGCGTCATCATCGAGAATTTTGATTTGCGGAAGATTGTGACGCTGTCCGACGAGAAAGTCGTTCGGATCGTGCGCGGGCGTGATTTTTACACAGCCCGTTCCGAAATCCTGCTCGACGTAGTCGTCGGCGATGACCGGAATTTCTCTTCCGACAAGAGGAAGAATGAGAGTTTTGCCGACAAGATTTTTGTAGCGTTCATCATTCGGATTGACCGCAACGGCGGTGTCGCCGAGAAGCGTTTCGGGACGTGTGGTTGCGACTTCAACATAACCGCTTCCGTCGCTGATCGGATAACGGATGTGCCAGAAATTGCCGGGCTGTTCGGCGTATTCGACTTCTGCGTCCGAAAGGGCAGTGCGGCAGTGAGGACACCAGTTTATGATTCTGTTTCCGCGGTATATAAGTCCCTTGTTGTACAGATTGACAAATACCTCGCGTACGGCTTTGCAGCAGCCGTCATCCATTGTGAAGCGCAGACGCGACCAGTCGCAGGATGAGCCGAGTTTTTTCAGCTGTCTTATGATGTTGCCGCCGTACTGTTCTTTCCACGCCCATACTCTTTTCAGAAATTCATCGCGTCCGAGATCGTATCTCGTGAGCCCTTCGTTTACGCGGAGCGATTCCTCCACCTTGATTTGGGTTGCGATTCCCGCATGGTCTGTGCCCGGAATCCAGAGAGCCGAATATCCCTGCATACGCTTGAAACGCACGAGAATATCCTGAAGCGTTTCATCGAGAGCGTGTCCCATATGGAGCTTGCCCGTGACATTCGGGGGCGGAATTACGATTGAAAAAGACGGCTTGCCGTCATGGAGATCGGGGGTAAAATAACCGTTTTCATTCCAGAATGAGTAAAGACGGTCCTCGATTTCTTTCGGTGAATACTGTTTTTCGAGTTCTTTCATGTTTTTCGACTTCCTTTCTCGCTGACCTTGATATGCGTAAAAAATAAAAGCCCTGTAATCGTCGATAAGATTACAGGACGCAGAATGCGCGGTACCACCTGAATTTCCGCCGCGGCGGACACTTTTCCCGCGCTTTTGACTTTCCGAAAATATCGAAAACGCAGATCCGCTGTAACGGGCGGAAACCGTCGGAAACTATGCGACTGCATTCATAACCGCTGTTCGGGGGCGACTTCGGGAACCGCTTTCGGTACCGTTCTCACCGGTCGGTACTCTCTGTGCGACGCGCCGATCCTTACTGCTCCCCGTCATTACATTTGCAATTCTTTACTGCTTATTCTATCACGGAAAAAAATAAAAGTCAATAATTTTGAGAAAAAAAACCGAAAATGCGGCGCGATTTCGCGCTTTTCGGAAAATAAATACAAAAAAGTTGCAATTCATTTACCGAAAAAACGGGTTTGGGGTTGAAAAATAAATAATGTTAGTGTATAATACGACATTGTTCGGCGCGGGTGCTTTTGCCGAAATGCCGCCGAAACACCGATTTACAAGTTGCGGCAGCGGAGATATGACCGCTTCGCCGTCTCTCACGAATATCTGAAAGGAATGTTATAATGCGTTTGATCATACAGCAAAATAAGCGCTTTTATCCGTGGATTTGCGCCGTGGTGATTGCGTGCGCCGTAACTGCGGGACTTCTCGGAGCCAATATTTTTCTCGTTATTGCGGCATCGCTTGTTCTCACGGCTGCTCTTCTCGTAAAAATAGAGTTCCCGAAAAAAATAAATAAACTTTTTATTATACCGATTTTCTTTGTCAGTGCGCTTCTTGTTTTTCTGCTTATGCAGTTTACAATCGGAGCGGGAATCGGCAAGCGGCTGAATGTTATTAAGTTCCTTCTCAATGTTCTCATAATAACCGCGCTTCATCTTTTTGTTTTCTCGATATGCGGAAATATGCGCGCATCGGTGCTTTCTGTTTTGATTTTTTCGGAAGCGCTCGCCGTAATCGATCATCTTGTCGTGCAGACGAGATCGATGGAAATCGTGCTTACCGATATTTTCTCGATTATGACAGGTCTGAGCGTTGCCGCCGGCTATTCGTTTACCCTGTCCGAAATGACGGTAACCGCTCTCTTTTTCGCCGTCGGATTCGGAGTGATTGCGGCGAGAACGGTTTATCCCGATCTCGCGGGCATCAGAAGCAGACTCTGCTCGATTGCAGGCAGCGTGGCGATAATCACGCTTGCTTCGGTTATAGTGTCAAACTCATGGGGAAACAATTTTATCAACTTTATCGATAAATACTGGATGTACCGCGCATCCGAAAATAACGGTTTTTATCTGAATATACTGCATACGGCATCGGCAACCAATGTCAAAACCCCGCTCGGATATTCGATTGATGAGCTGAAAAAGCTTCTGGAAGAGCAAAAAGAGAAAGAGAATACAACCGAGACGAAAAACGACACGACCTCGAAAACTCCCGAAACGACAACCGATAGAACTCCCGTAACCGAAAAGCCCGTAACCGGCAGCGAAACAACAGGCGAGCCCGAAACCGAGGCCGAAGAGAAAAAACCGAATATCATCGTTGTAATGGACGAGACTTTTTCGGATCTTCAGGCTGTCGCCGACTATCTTTACGAAAACGGCTATGCAAATGAAAAACTTCAGACAGACGAAGAAATACTGCCTTACTTTAACTCACTCGACTCTTCGGCATCCAATATCGAAAAGGGATGGGCTCTGTCCTCGGTTTTCGGCGGCAATACCGCAAATTCCGAATTTGAATTTCTGACCGGTCATTCAATGGCGTTTCTGCCGCAGAGTACCGTCGCGTATAATCTCTATCTTGAAAAAAACAACGCCTTTTCAATGGTTGATATTCTCAAAAAAGAAGGTTATTATACCGTCGGAATGCATCCCGAAGTCGCGACCAACTGGAGCAGAGATAAGATATATTCCTATTACGGCTTCGATGAAACGCTGTTTATCGATGATTTTACCGATCTCGATGAAGATGACTATTACCGCGGTCACGTGAGCGACAGCGCCGTGTTCGATAAAATAATCAGCCTTTACGAAGGAAACGAAAACAGCGAGGACGACAGCTCACTCTTCGTTTTCGCGGTGACAATGATGAATCACGGCGGATATTCGACCGAAGATTTCGATGCGACAATACACATTACAAATCACTCAAACTACACGGGCGCACAGGAATATTTCTCTTCGGTAAATAAAAGCGACGAGGCTCTGAAAAAGCTCATAGACTATTTTTCAAATGTTGACGAAGAAACCATTATCGTATTCTTCGGCGATCACCAGCCCTCCCTCTCGTCGGGATTTTATTCCAAATTCTTCGGTATAGAAGATGACAGCGACCAGAAACTGAATCAGGCAAAATATGTCGTTCCCTATCTGATTTGGGCAAATTTCGATTTCGAGGATGATACAACCGAACTGACATCGCTGAACTATCTCGGCGTAAAAACTCTCGATATTGCGGGAATCGAAAAAACCGAGTATATGAATTTCCTCACAAAAGTGAGGGCAGATTATCCCGCGATAACCGCTGCCGGATATTGGGATAACAGCGGCGAATTTTACAGCTTTACCGACAGCACGACTGAGGAGCCGACGCTGCTTAAACTGTATAAATATCTGCAGTATAACGCGCTGTTCGATGCCGATGAAAACAAGCTGAAAGCATGGTTTATCAGAGATTACACAAGCGATGCGCCGGATACCGGAGAGATTACGTCGGGCGTTGTGTCAACCGAAAATACGCCTGTAACCGAGCCGCCGACATCCGATAAAAAAACCGATGACGAGGACGAAGTCCCGTCTTCCGAATAAAAAGACAAGTCCCTTTTGCGACGTTTTACCGCCGCAAAAGGGACTTTTTCGATTGATACATCAGAATGAGAAATATTTCTCTTCGAGACGCTTAAGCTCCCGCTTGCATTCGGCGATTCTCTCTGCGTAGAATGCCTTTTCGTCGGGATCGTCTGTCTGCGTATATTCTCCCATCGCTCTGCCGTCTTCACGGGCGACTTTGTCGTGAAGAGGGAAGTAGTTTTCAAGAAGGAACCACGCGTATTTTATCAGGCGGAAATCTCCGATAAGACGCGGTTCCGAGAGTATTCCGTCGATTGCGACCGAGTATTTCGACTTAATCGCGTCGATAAGACATTCGCGGCTGTTTTCGAGAGGGAATACCATCGTTCTCGCGACATGAGCATTCGGCGCTTCGCCGTTTGACCAGTGGCTGTCGGTACTGCCGACTATCGGGAAATCGATGCCTTCGGCACGGATATTGTTGTATTTCGCTGTCTGATAGCCGTTCTGCTCGTAATAGCGTTCGCCTCCGAGCAGCTCAAACGCATCAAACGGATGCTGTCTCAGCATGTAATCGGTAAAGCTTTCGGAAAGCTGGAACAGATCCGAAATCCAATACGGATGCGCGAATATTCCGAGTCCGCCCGCCTGTCTTATCTTGTCGAATTCCCAAAGACATGCGGCGTACATGTATCTTTCTTTTTCGTTGTCGATATATTCGGGTACCGAAAGACCTTTCGCGATTTCTTCGATTTCGCGGCGGAATTCTTCTTCGCTCATCTGTTCGGGACAGTCGTTCTCGTCAACCGCACGGAGCGCGAATTTCGATACATCTTCTTTGGTGACACCGGGACGCGGAATTCTGCTGATATCATCTTTTGTCGGATAGCTGTCTTTTATCAGCGAGTTTATGCTGAATTTGCCGCCGAAATTGATTATATGCACGGGATTGCCGGGCATATGCACCTCTTCCCCCGTGACAAATGTAATCGCGTGGTCGACATTTCTGTATGAGTACATCACCTCAAGCGACGGGAAAAATCTGTGATGGTCGGTAATCGACAGAAAGTCGTATCCGAATTCGCGGTAGTTTGCCGCAACCTTTTCGGGAAGCTCGCGTCCGTCCGATCTGCAGGTGTGAAGATGCAGATCGCCGATGCGCGGAATTCTGCCCGCAAGGTCCTCGCCGACCGCATAAAGACTGTTTTGCGGCAGACGCACATTTCCGTTGAATATTCTCACAAAATACTGACCTTCAAGCGGGAAGTCATAGGTGAATGAGAGCGCACCGTGCTCGTCGGGAGTTGATTTGAACTCGGCATTGCCGAGAACTCTGTCGGGATAATTGTTGCTGCCGCCCTCCGAAAGCGCCGCAACGACAATACGGTGCTCGACCTTGTCAAACTGCCGCATACCGCGCGGACGAATGCTTATTTTCGTCTTTTTTCCGACTTTTGTCACCATCGGGTAAATGTCGTAGTATCTGACTGTACTGTTCATCTTCGAATACTCCTTTTATTGATTTTTATTTTTCGAAATGCCGAACATACCGAACTTGCCGCTTTCGGAAAGCTCAGCGCATAAGATTTTTCGTCTTTTTAATCGATACAATCGAAAGGATAAGTCCGACTGCCGCCACGGCAGTCCATACGCCGATTGTCGCGAGCCATCCGCTTTTTTCGGTTATAACCGCAATGACATAGGTCGAAATCGAACTGCCGATATAGGTACACGCGTTGAGCAGTCCCGAAAACAGCGATATTCTGCCGTATTTGTCAAATCGCGACGGGAAAACGCTTATAAGCATAAGATTTACACCGTGCATGCATCCGATGACTATCGCCATAAAGACTGCCGCGATGAACAGACGCATGCTGAAAAAGGCAAGCAGCCCTATACAGCTGACGAGCGCGATTCCCCACAGACGCGCCGCCGTGTGCAGCTCGTTTTTGAAATGTTTCGAAAAGCGTCTGGTAAATGCGATACTGAAAATCGCGAGAACGGGGATGCAGGAAGTAACGAGTATCGAATATTTTGTCGGAACATTGAAATTGCCGTTTATGTAGGAAGGGAACCATGTCGTGATTCCGTCTCGAAGCATGCCGTGCATTGAAATCACAATCATAACCGGAATAATTCCCGTATCAATAATGATTTTGAAAATCGATTCGCGTTTCATGTCGCCGTCAATCGGGACTGTGTCGCCGTCGGAGACGGGCAGGGCCTTTTCAACAGTGCATGACTGCCTTTTTCTCGTGAGTATCCGCCAGAGCAGTGCAACCGCAACTCCGAAAAATCCGCAGATGAAGAATACCGTCTGCCATTCGGACAGAATTATGCATGCCGGAACCGCAAAATAAATGATTATCGAAGCCGCGTAGGCCGCATCATATACAAGCGCACACGCCGATTCGAGTTTGTCGGACGACAGCTCCTTTGTTATGCATCTGAGCATCGGAGGCCAGATAAGCGACTGCGCAAAACCGTTTATGCACCAAATCAGAATAATGAGATATATATTGATGCTTTCGCCGCATCCGCAAAGACCGACCGCGATGTTGCAGAGCGAGGTTGTCAGCATTCCCGCCGTTATTACACGGCTCGGCGATATTCTGTCGCCGAGATAGCCGCTGATGAGCTGCCCGAATCCGTATGTTATAAAACTTCCCGTAAGGGCAATCGCGGCGGTTGCCGAGGAAACGCCGGTTGACGAAATGATTTCGGTCAGGGCGGCATTGTAGCTGTTCCTGTTCATATTGCTTGTAAAATACAGAAGACAGCATAAAAGCATAAATTTTCGCTGTGATTTGTTCATTGCCGATGTCCGACTCCTTAATCGAAAACATTTTGAAATATTGCCGTATCCGTGCGTAAGTATAAACTTTTTGGTTTGTTTTGTCAATAGAACGGAGAATATTTTATCCGTATTTGTGAAATTTACCGCTTTCGACTCGTATAGCCTGCCGAAGTATTATCCTTTATTTGACTTTTCTTTCGATATATGATATACTTTCGGTAATCGGCCGAAGACGCGGATATCCGAAAAGCATAACCGAATCGGCGGATAAAAGACCGAAAAACACGAAAGAAATCGGCTTAAAAGCGGGGGTGGCGAAAATGACTGAAAAAAGCACGGCATTCGGACATTATCATCCGGCGGCGACCTTTGCGTATTTTCTTTCGGTAATGCTTGTGACCGTTTTTACGATGAATCCGATAGTAATCGCGCTGTCCTTTTTCGGCGCACTGCTTTTCTCGGCGGCAGTGGAAAGCGGCAGAGAGTTCGGCTCGTCGCTTCTTTTCTATTTGGCGCTGATTGCCGTCCTGTCGCTCGCAAATCCGCTTTTCTCGCATAGCGGCGGCACCCCTCTTTTTTTCGTGAACGGACTGCCGATAACACTCGAATCTTTTCTTTACGGAATTGACGCCGCGGTTATGATTGCGGCGGTGCTCGCATGGAGCAGGTGTATGTCGATTGTAATGACTTCGGATAAGGTAATCTGCCTGTTCGGAAAATTTATGCCCAAAACTGCGCTGACCGTCTCGATGTCGTTAAGACTTATCCCTCTGCTTAAAAGAAAATGGCGCGAAATCAAGGACAGCGGAACGGCAAACGGAATGTTTTCCGAAAATCGGATTTCGGCAAGAATTTGCGATTATGCCGCTCTTTTTTCGGCACTTGTGACATGGGCGCTCGAAAATGCCGTTGATACGGGAGCATCCATGCGCGCAAGAGGATACGGATTGCGCGGCAGAAGCAGCTTCAATATATATGTTTTTACCGCACACGATTTTCTGCTTCTCGCTTATACGGCGCTGTTTTCGGTATCGGCATTTGTGTTTTTCGGCGTCGGATATATCGATTTCGATTTTTATCCGAGGCTGTCGCAGGTTAACCTGTCAATCGGTGCCGTGATATTTTATACCGCATTTGCGTTTTTCTGCATAATACCGTCTTTTACCGAAATAACGGAGGATATAAAATGGAAATACTTTCGATCGAAAATCTGAGTTTTTCATATCCCGACCGAAAAAATAAAGCCGTCGATCGGGTATCCCTGAAAATAAACGAAGGCGAATTTGTCGTGCTCTGCGGATATACCGGAAGCGGCAAAACCACTCTTTTAAGACTTGTAAAGAGGGAACTTTCTCCGTGCGGCGATATCGAAGGGAAAATTCTGCTTTTCGGAAAGGATATCGCAGATATGACGGCGCGCGAGAGCGCCGAAAATGTCGGATATGTCATGCAGAATCCCGAAATGCAGATTGTCACCGATAAGGTCTGGCATGAAATGGCTTTCGGACTCGAAAATCTCGGTCTGCCGTCGGATAAAATAAAACTGCGTGTAGGCGAAACCGCGGCATATCTCGGAATAGACCGATGGCTCGGGAATACGACCGATACACTTTCGGGCGGACAGAAACAGCTGCTCTGCCTTGCATCGGTTTTGGCAATGTCCCCGAAACTGCTTCTGCTCGATGAGCCGACGGCTTATCTCGATCCCGTTGCGGCATCCGAGTTCATTTCGGTACTCAAAAGGATAAACCGCGAACTCGGCATAACGGTAATAATCGCCGAACATCGGCTCGAAGAAATATTTCGGATAGCCGACCGTGTCGCCGTAATGGAAGGCGGCAGGCTTGCCGCATTCGGCGAGCCGCATGAGGTCTGCTTTAACATGAGAAATACCGATATTTTCGACGGTTTTCCGTCGTCGGCCCGAATTGCCGCGAAACTTTGCGGTATGAAATATTATTCTTCCGAATCTGTCGGTGAAAAAACGGCAAAACTGCCGATAACGGTTGCGGAGTGCCGCAGTCTGATTTCGTCTTTTCCGCATGCCGTTCTCCCGATTGCCGAGCTCGATGTCAACCGCGATACCGCGGTCTGCGTAAAAGAGTTATGGCTGCGCTATGAAAAAGACGCGCCGGATATTCTTCGGGAAACATCGGTAAAAATAATGTGCGGCGAGATTTTATCGATTCTCGGCGGAAACGGATGCGGAAAATCGACACTGCTTAAAACCATTGCGGGCATACTGTGCCCGTATCGCGGCGAAATCCGAATTTTCAATAAAAAAATCGGCGAATACGGTAACGATTTGTACAGACACGGTGTCTCACTCGTGATTCAAAACGCCGAAACCTCTTTCGTCAAGGAAAAACTGATTGACGAATTTCGGAATGTCTGCAAAATTGCGGATTATCCGAAATCCGAATCGGATGCCGAAATCTCGAAAGTCACCGAATTTTTCGGTCTGAATAATCTGCTTGATGCTCACCCGTACGACCTGTCGGGCGGCGAGATGCGGAAGGCGGCGATTGCGAAAGCCGTGCTTGCAAAACCGCGGATTCTTCTTCTTGACGAACCCACGGCGGGACTTGACGCGTCGGCCGAAAAGGAACTTATAAAACTGCTTAAAAAAATGAAAGCCGACGGCAGAACGGTTGTCATCGTCACTCACGATGTCGAATTTGCGGCGGAAGTTTCGGACAGATGCACGCTTATGTTCGGCGGCGGACTTACGCCCCCCGACTGCCCGCAAAGATTTTTCTCGGACAATAATTTTTATACAACGGCGGCAAGACGGATTGCGCGCGGAATATTCGATAATGCGGTAACCGTCGATGAGGTCACGGATGCCGGAAGGAGAGCCGAAAATGTCTGAAAAATCCGAAAAAGCCGATAAAATCAAAAAGATAATATCGGTCGCCGTCATCGCTCTTTTGATTCCGTCCGCGGTTGCAATCGGCGTTTTCGCGTTCGGTGACCGTGCTTATATCTGGGTATCGCTCTGCGTGGCTCTTCTTTCCTGTCTGCCGTTCTTCCTGCGGTTTGAACATAAAGCCGAGGACGGACGGCGTACGGCAGTGCTCGCGGTAATGACCGCACTCTCGGTTATCGGCAGATTCGTTTTTTCGGCAATTCCTCATTTCAAACCGGTAAGCGCGGTTGTTATCATAACCGGTGCTTATCTCGGCCCCGAGGCGGGATTTCTTTGCGGCGCTCTTTCTGCGATTGTGTCGAATATCATATTCGGTCAGGGACCGTGGACTCCGTTTCAGATGATGACATGGGGCTTTATCGGATTTATCGCGGGAATCATCGCACCGATGCTGAAAAAAAGCAAGATTTTGATGCTTTTGTACGGCGCACTCGCAGGTCTCTTCTTCTCACTTGTTATGGATATATGGACGGTGCTGTGGGATGGGACATTCACAATGTCCCGCTATCTCGCGGCCGTCGTCGCCGCAGTTCCGGTAACCGCCGTCTATATGGTGTCGAATGTCCTTTTTCTGCTTCTGCTCGCCGATCCCATCGGCAGAAAACTCGATCGGATTATCAAAAAATATCGGCTCTGAAAAAAAGACGCCGCCCGTATCGGCGGCATCGATTTTCATAATGATTTTATCTCGAAAGTTCCTTTTTGATAACTGCGGCACTGTTGTAGAAGGCGAATGCTTTTATAAGTCCGTTTGATGCTTCAAACGCCGTTGTGACTTTTCTGCCGTTTTCGTCGGTGCCGTCGGCAATGTAGATATCGGGAGAATCAATGTCGGGGCGCGCATCAACGAAAACATCCGATTTTTCGGTAAAATTCCGAATTGCATCCTCATTTTCGGCAGGCTCGACTTTCCCGATTTCCTTTATTTTGTAGCTCACAAGCTTTTTCTCGGTTTTCCCTCCGTATACCGCATAAACGGTAAATACCGAATGGTCTACGATGTATTTGTATTCCACGCTTACATATCTCCATGTGAAATATACAAGCATCCAGCCGAGTATCGGCATTATGGCAACCGCGGGGACAAATTTAATCGCGAAAAAGACGGTCAAAGCCCCTATAATGAGTATGTAGGCGGCTATCATACCGAGCCGTGCCAGCTTGTATTTCCCCTGAGCTTTTTTCGCCGCCGAAAATTCGGCGTATCCGCGGCTTCCGAACGCTTCGTCGGCACGCGCGACTATGTCGTCCCTTGTCTGTTTTTTCATCTGTCGTATTCTCCCGTATAAAAATTCGTAAACATAAATTCCGTGTTCTATTATATCATCTTTTTCCGCCAAATCAAGACATTATAATGCACAAATCGAGGATGCCGTTTTCGGCATTTTACCGAGAGTTTCGGAAAGGAGAGAAGCCGTGATTATAAAACGCCGACTGGCTGCCTTCTGCGCGATTTTTCTGTCATTGTCACTCGTGTCTTCTTTCTTTTACGGCAAAATCAAAATTTATGCCGCGGCGGCACTTTTGATTTTTGCCGCTCTCGCATTTGCGATAACTCTTGCGGCAAGTCGAAAATGCGGCGACCGTGAAAAAATACGGCGATATGCCCTTGAAATACCGCTGCTTTTATCGGCGGCCGCATTTGCTTTTCTCTTTTCTTATCTGAATTTTGACATCCGCTATAAGAAAACCGCCGACAGATATTCGTCGGATGAGTCCGTGACCTGCGTGCTTGCCGTTACAAAAGTCAATTACAAAAGCAGCGGATACACCCGTCATGAGGTGACAGTCAAAAGCATCGACGGGGAAGAAGTCGGTTTGAGAGCCGTTTATCTTACCGAATATCAGTCGTTTCTCGGTGTCGGCGATGTCCTGTCGTCGGAAGTCACAATCGCACCGTCACGTACCGACTGCACACTTTCGGGAAGCTATTATCTTTCAAAAGGCTTTTATCTGACATTAACCTCGCAGACCGATGACGGCTGCGAGCTGATTGCGACAGAGGATTATCGGGATATCCACGGCAAAATATCGCTTATCGGCGAAAAAATATATGTGCGGCTTCTTTCGGTCGTCAAAAAAAGTTCGGCGGATCTTCTCCGCGCGCTTATATGTGCCGATAAATCGACACTCGACGGCAATCTTTCCGAAAATTTCAAAATTCTCGGTCTTTCTCATATGCTCGCGGTAAGCGGAATGCATCTCGGAATTATCGCGGGATTTCTCGCGTTCGTTTTCGGCGTGCTGAAAGTCGGCCGCCGTTTCAGAACATCCGCAATTCTGATTTTTTCGCTTGTGTATGTTGTAATCTGCTCTTTCACGCCGTCGGTATGCAGATCGTTCGGTATGCTTGCGCTCTTCTATCTCGAGCCCTATTCGAGACGGCCGCGCGATCCCCCGACATCTCTTCTGTTTGCTGTCTTTTCGATAACGATAATCTCACCTTATTCGGTTATCGATATCGGACTTATCGCATCCTTTGCGGCGACACTCGGAATATTGACGGTGGGCGCGCCCATAATAAGCTCTCTCCGAAACAAAAATAGAATAGTCCGTCTTATATGCGATCCGCTCGTACTGACATATTCGGCATCTCTTTTCGTCATGCCCGTATCGGTAATCTGCTTCGGCGGTTTCTCACTCATATCTCCTCTTTCGAATATAATTTTTCTGCCGCTTCTTACGCTTATCATGTATCTTGTGCCGATTCTTCTTGCCGCCTCTTTTTCGCATATTGCGGTGATTCTTCCCGCCGCCGCAGCGGATTTTCTCTGCACGGCAGTCATAAAACTTTCGTCATTTTTCGCTCTGGACGATTTTCTGATATCGATGGACTATACGGTTCTGAAACTGCTCGTGATTCCGTTTGTGCTTCTTTTGATACTCTTCTGCACAAGAAAGAACGCGGGCGCAAAATTTCTCCCGATAGTTCTTTCGGCATATCTGCTGACGGCGGTCGGATTCAATATTTTCACTTATGCCGAGGTCGGCGAGCCGATTTTCTATACCGACGGTACAAATGACGCGATAGTTCTGTTTGAAGGAAAAAAGGCGATGATAATCGATAATTCGAACGGCGGAGCGGGATTTCTTTCCGACTGCGCCGAAATGATCGAAGAAAAAGGCGGCTCTCTCGATGCGCTTGTCCTTTCTCATTATCACAGCCATCAGACCGCAGGCGTTTCCGAACTCATAAACAAATATAATCTGAAACAGGTTGTTGTCCTTTCGGGCGGCGGAGATTCTTTTAATACGGTCGTTTCGTATTGCCGTGAGAAAAACACGGCGGTCTTTGATTTCGGAGACGGCGGGAAAATCTCATACGGCGGCTATACGGTAACGATTGCGACCGATTTTATTGAGAGATCCTCTCACAAGACGACCGCCGTCACGGTAGACTCCCCGAAAGGACGTATCCTCTATCTCGGCGCGTCGTCGTGGGAAAGCGAAAGCATTTACGGTATGCTTTCCGATGACAGTTTGCCGTACAGACTTATCATCGGATGTCACGGCCCGAAAATCAAATCGGATGTTCTGCTTCCCGCCGCTTATGACGGCATAGCCGTCGAAAAAGCCGACTCCGACATCAATGTGAAAATATCGGATAAGTCCCGATAAAAACGCCGATGCAAATAATGCAAAGAATGTAAAGAAATATGAAAAACCCGCCGATACGGGTTGAAAAAAACAAAAAAATGTTGTAGAATGTACAGGCATATTTGTGCCGCAAAAAATGCTCCGATATTTCGGAACAGCCGTTTGGAGGTAGAGCAAAATAGAAGATATAAAAATTGCCGACGGAATAGAACTTCATTTTGAGTCGGACGGGCATTTCAGAACGGGTATGATGAATATCCGCTTTTTGGCTCCTCTTGATATAGAGAGCGCAAGCGAAATAACACTTCTTTTCAGAGTGCTTGCGAGAGGCTCGCAAAACTACCCGACATCCGCCGATGTAAGAAAAAAATGCGATATGCTCTGGGGCGCGACCGTCTATCCGATTTCCTCACCGCTCGGTGAAATGCAGAATATCGGTTTTACGGCAACATTTATCAATGACCGATTTGCTCCCGACGGGGAGTCGGTGTTTGACGGCATATGCGGCATACTGAAAGATTTGATTTTCAATCCGAAACTCTCGGGCGGACTTCTCGACTCGGAATATGTGAATTCGGAACGCGAAAATCTGATTTGCGAGCTGAAAAACGAAGAGGATAAAGCCGAACTTTGCAGATTCAAAATGGAAAGCAAAATGTTCGAAGGAGAAAAATTCAATGTATGCAGTGACGGAGATGCCGAAGTCGCAAAGAAAATCGATGCAAAGTCGCTGACCGAATTTTATAAAAATTTCATTTTTTCCTCTCCGGTTGAAATATGCCTTGTCGCCGACATCGACGGCGAACACGCGAAAAAAGCGGTCGAATCGATTTTCGATGTCGAGGGCCGCGGTATCAAAAGAAAAGAACGTGATTTTGCGGTTGCCGACGTTGTAAGAAAATCTCCGCGTCCTTTTACCAAAACAGGCGAAAAATGCGATATTGTTCAGTCGAGAGTATGCGTCGGGTTCAGATCCGGTTGCGTTCTCGGCGATCCGAATTTCGAAGCATTCGATCTGATGTGCGAACTGCTCGGCAGATCGCCCACAAACAGACTGTATACGAATTTAAGGGAAATTCGCGGACTCTGCTATTCATGCGCACTGTCATCCGAAGTTTATAAGGGGCTTGTCCGCATTGAATGCGGATGCGACAGCTCGAATGTTAAAACGGCATCAGACGGAATTTTCGAACAGATTTCGGCGGTTGCCGACGGAAGATTCGGGGATGACGAATTCGAGGATGCAAGAGCATCGCTCGTCTCGGCATATAAAAGCATCGGCGACGATCCCTCGTCGGTCATTTCGTGGTATTACCGTCATATGCTTGCGGGAAGCGGACAATCACCCGATGAAGCGATTGCCGAGATTAACGCGGTAAGCCGCGAGGATATAATGCTTGCCGCCGCAAGACTCGATCCCGATACACTTTTCGTTCTCGGTACGGAGGATATGCCTTTATGAGTACAGTTGAATGCTGCCGCAGCGAGCGTCTGCACGCCGCTTATTACAGAATTACCCATGACAGCGGACTGAAAATAATATATTATCCGATAGACCGCAGTCAGACATTCGTAAATCTGAAAGTCGGATTCGGAAGCTCGGACAACAGATTTGTAAAAGACGGCGAAACGGTTCTGCTCCCCGACGGATGCGCGCATTTTCTCGAACATAAGATGTTCGACTGCCCGAACGGCGCGGACGGCTCGGCTCTGCTTGCCGCACTCGGCGCCGACAGCAACGCATATACCGCCGAAACCGAAACGGTATATATGTTTTCCTGCGCGGATAATTTCGATAAATCGCTTAAAATACTTTTGGAATTTGTCAACACTCCGCATTTTACCGAAAAATCGCTGAAAAAAGAGATTCCGATTATATCCGAGGAAATCGCAATGTACCGCGATTTGCCCGATAATAAACTGCTTTACGCATTGCTGCGCGCAATGTACAGAAAAAGCCCGGTACGCAGGGATGTCGCGGGAAGCAAAAGTTCAATACGAAAGATAACTCCCGAAATTCTCTATTCCTGCACCGACGCCTTCTATGTTCCGTCGAATATGGCGCTCTGCGTTGCGGGCAAAAGCAGTCCCGAAGAGATAATCGGAGTCTGTGACTGCGTGCTCGGCAGAAAATATGCCGAACCCGCCGAACGGATTCCCGAAGACGAGCCCGACGGCGTGTTCAAAAAGTCGGTTACCGTGTATGATAATGTAAATCTCCCGAAATGCGCGGTCGGAATAAAAATAGGCGGTGTGCCCGACGATCCGAAGAGCAGGGCAAATAACCGTGCGCTTTTGCGTATGCTTTGCAGTATAATGTTCGGCAGATCGTCCGACTTTGCCGAATCGCTTTATTCGGACGGCGTGATAGCATCGCCTCTTTCGGCGGACACAATGTATCAAAAGGGATTTGCCTATCTTCAAATTGCCGCCGACTGCAGAAACCCGAATGAATTTTCCGAAAAGGTTTTGGAATATGTCGATAAAATTCGCCGTGACGGTATTGACGGCGCCGATTTCGAACGCTGCAAACGCGCCCTGTACGGCGCATGGATAGCCGACAGCGACAGCAGCGAGGCAATGTCGGATATACTTCTTCCTTACGCGTTTGAAGGAATCGATCCGTTTGAAAACATCGAGTATATGCTCGGTGCCGACCGCGATGATATAAACCGCTTCGCCTCCGAAATTCTTTCGAAAAAGAGAATATCGGTTGCCGCTCTGCTTCCGAATTCGGAAGAAAACAATAGTGAAAATATATAACTTAGAAAGGACTGCCGAATAATGAATTTAACATCGTTTATTGCCGCAGGCTCGGCGGGGACGACAAACTGGATATCCTTCCCGGGACTCGGCATCGGAGAAATCAAGGTAAATGAAACAGCATTCACCATTCCGGGCACGAATATAACGGTTGCGTGGTACGGAATAATCATCATGGTGGGCATAATTGTCGCCTTCACCTATCTGTATTTTATGGGGAAGCGTACGGGGCTTATCCTCGATGACCTTCTCGATATCGCGATTTTCACGGTAATTCCGGGTATAGTCGGAGCAAGAGCATACTATGTGTTCTTTGACTGGCTTAGAAATCCCGACAACTATAAGAGCTTTTATGATGTAATTTCGATTTGGAACGGCGGAATCGCGATTTACGGAGCCGTGATTTTCGGCGCGCTCGGATGTTTTCTCACTCTGCGCCATAAGAAAATCCGCGTTCCGCTCTTCTTCGACTGCCTTTGCCCTGCGGTGATGATAGCACAGTCAATAGGACGCTGGGGCAACTTCGTAAACGGAGAGGCTTACGGTGCGGTCACATCATCGCCGCTTGCGATGACGATCCGCTCGACCGTGACATATCTGTCCGAATCGGGGCAGACTTTCGAATATTCCTCGGTTGTCGAAAATGTACACCCGACATTTCTTTACGAATCGGTCTGGAATCTTGTCGGATTTATTCTTCTCACGATTTTGCTGTTCCATAAGAAGTATGACGGACAGGTCACACTCGGATATTTCACATGGTACGGCGCGGGCAGAATGTTTATCGAAGGTCTCAGACAGGACAGCCTTTATATCGGAAAAACGAGTATCCGAGTTTCACAGCTGCTTGCGTTTTGCTTCTTCATCATTGCGGGATTTCTGTTTGTCTTCTTCATGATAAAGATAAAGGGCAAGAAACTCGCTTTCAATATGTATCTGCCGGGTGCCAAGTCGGCGGCAACCGATAATGACTCATCGGATAAAGTCGATGAAAGTGTGCAGACCGAAACAGGCGAAGCCGAAAAAGACGCCGAAGATACAGCGGAAAATGCAGAGAGCGCTCCTTCCGACGGCGCCGCCGAAAATGCCGAAGCCGAAAGCTTGCCGAATGAATCCGAAAAAAGCGAGGACACAGACAAAAATGGCAGCGACGATAATTGACGGTAAGGCGGTTTCGGCATCCGTAAAAAAGAAAATCGCCGAGGAAGCGGCGGCACTGAAATCAGAATATAATACAGTGCCCGGACTTGCCGTTATAATAGTCGGAAACGATCCCGCATCGAAAGTCTATGTCAGAAACAAGAAAAAAGCGTGCGAAGAAGCGGGATTTAACTCGTGGGTTTATGAATTGCCCGAGGATGTGACTCAGGATGAACTTAACTCTTTGATAGAACGGCTCAACCGTGACGAAAACGTGCACGGAATTCTCTGCCAGCTTCCGCTTCCCAAAACACTTTCCGAGGATGAGGTAATCGCGAGAATATCCCCCGATAAAGATGTTGATGCATTCGGTATGTCGAATGTCGGAAAAATAATGCTCGGAAAATACAGATTTCTTCCGTGTACCCCTGCGGGAGTGATGACTCTTCTTGACGCTTACGGCATAAATCCGTCGGGTAAGCGCGCCGTTGTAATCGGAAGATCGAATATTGTCGGTAAACCTATGGCAATGCTGCTTCTTCATGCCGATGCCACGGTGACAATATGCCACAGCAAAACCGAGAATATAAAAGATATCACACGCGATGCCGATATTCTTATAGCGGCGGTAGGCAGACCGAAGTTTGTTACCGAGGATATGATTAAACCGGGCGCTGTGGTAATCGATGTCGGAATAAACCGCGGAGCAGACGGAAAACTGTGCGGCGATGTCGATTTTGAGGCGGCATGCCGCGTTGCGTCAGCCGTAACTCCGGTCCCGGGAGGAGTCGGACCGATGACAATTGCCATGCTTCTCGGAAATACACTGACGGCAGCAAAGGCGACGCTGAAAAACAAGAAATAATAAAATGCTCTTTGCCGATTCGGCAAAGAGCATTTTTTACTGATGAAATATTCATACGCCGAGACTTCCGGCAGGCATCTGCGACAGTCCGAGAACCGAATAGAGAGACTGCTTTTTCTCGGAATATTCATAGGCACCCTTGAAATCGCCGATTGTCCTGCACGCAAGTTCAAGGTCCCTGTAAACAATGTATCTGAACACCGCATCGGCATTTTCGCCGTCAAAACGCGATTCTATTTCGCGGTAGAGCGAGATTCCGCGCGCATAATTTCCCGCCGATACCGAAAGTCTCGCACTTATGTGAGTACGGTAAAGCGGATTGTCGAGCTTAACCGAATCGTAAATTCGAGTCGCGTCCTCATATTTCATGCTGTCGGTAATCCGCAGGAGATTTGTATATGCGGCAAGCTCAAACGGCATCTCGAATTCGGGAACGGTTGACGCGGATACATCGGCATGACGCGACTGTAAAAGCGAATCAATCAGCTCAATATAGATTTTTGCCCTGCCGACCGTGTCGGCACAGCGGTAGACTGTTTTTTTCGCATGTTCCTCCACAAGAGAAAACGACTTGTAGGCGGCTTCGAGCCTGCCCGAATTATACCGGGCAATGCCGATTTCAAGTCTGCAGTCGGCAAGAATCATGTTTGTCTCGTCATCGGTGTGGGGCAGACTTCTGCATAAATCGACACATTCGCGCCATTGATGCTCACTGTATAACCGCCTGATCTCGGGCATCAGCTTAAGCTTCAGAAAGTCGAAAAGCTCTCCGCCGTCATTCAGGAGATAGCCTGACGGAACGCCGAGCTTTTCGGCGATATATTCGAGCGTTGAAACGGAGGGATTTGCACGTCCCGATTCGATAAGCGACAGCATATTGCGCGTCATATGACTTCCGCAAAGCTCTTTCTGAGTAATTCCTTTTTCGATTCTCAGAGCTTTTATCTTTTCTCCCGTTGTCATTGCCGACATAATAACCTCCGTCTGCACAGCGCGCAGTGAATAAAAAGTAAATTTCTTTTACCATTTTAGCATTTGTCGCCCGATTTTTCAACCGAATTATTGAAAAATAACAAATAATTCGAAAAAAAACAATTATTTCGGACATAATTTGACAAAAAAATCGGTTTATGCTATAATACAAGATAATATTTCGAGAGGAGAAATCGGATGAGCGGATATTCCGAAAACGAAATAAAAGAAAAACTTGCCCAAATCGGCTTCGCCCTTGACGACTGCGGCGCGTGGATGAGTGCCGACAGAGACAGGGACGGAAACCGAAAGACGCAGATTGCCATGATAGTATCCGGGCAGGCGGCGGTGGTTGATCTCGAAAGCGAAACCGTCGTTTTCCGTCTTGATTTAAGCAAAATCGAAAAGATGACACTCGAAGAGGAAATTTCGGGCTGTCGGATTGTCTGCCGCACAGGCGGCGCCGATTTGATTGCGGCATCGATGTCCTATTCATGCAAGGATGACGCGTATAAATTCGTCGATGTGTTTGAAAAGATAAAAAGCGGACAGAGCTTCGAAAAGGCGAAACCGGATGACTGTATCTGCCCGAAATGCGGTATGCGCTATCCCGATAAAGGCAGAAAATTCTGCCCCAACTGTTCTGATAACGGCAAGGTTATCGGAAGAATGTCGGTTTTCTTCAAAAAATATACTCCGCAGATGGTGATAACCTTTCTTCTTCTTGCCCTGCAGAGCGTGATTTCGGTTGTCGCTCCCTATATCAGCTCGGGATTTTATTACGATGAAGTTCTTTCGGCAGACGGCAGCTTCTACGGACAGCTTGTTTTTGTGCTGACTCTCGTCATTGCCCTGAGACTTTTGAGAATCGGCGTTGAAACATTCTCGTCGATAGTAAGCAGCAAAATATCGGCAAGACTTGCATTTGATATGAAAAAGACGGTTTTCGACTCGATTGAAAGACTGTCGGTGTCATATTTTTCCACACGGTCGACAGGCGGTCTTATGAATCAGGTAAATAACGACTCCGAACGCATATACTGGTTCTTTACCGACGGTGTGCCGAATCTTGTTATAAATGCCGTTCAGTTTGTCTGCGTTTTTATCATAATGCTGACGATTAACCCGATTCTGACCTTTCTTTCGCTGCTGCTTTTGCCGCTTTCGGTTTATCTTATCGGAAAAGCCTACAATCATAACCGTATGCTTCACGCGAAGCAGTATTCCAAAGAACGCTCAATGAACGGAATGCTCTCCGATTTGCTTACCGGCATACGTGTTGTAAAAACATTCGCTACCGAAAAAAGGGAAGCGGCAAGATTCGACTCTGCGAATTCGGGACTC
Source organism: uncultured Lachnospiraceae bacterium (assembly GCA_964534435.1). GTDB lineage: Bacteria > Bacillota > Clostridia > Oscillospirales > CAG-272 > CAKSQF01. The sequence continues at coordinate 23,971 of CAZHPU010000005.1, forward strand.
GCCGAGGCGAGCCGCAGAACATCGCTGTTCTCGTCTACGGCTTATCCGCTGCTTAATGTTCTGGTTTATATCGGAGTCGTTGTGGTATGGGCGGTAGGCGGCTGGATGGTTATAACCGAAAGCTTCGGAATGACATACGGACTTATGCTCACGTTCATAGCATATATTTCAATGATTTATTCGCCGATGTATATGCTGGTCGATATGGCTCAAAACGCGTCCGAAAGCATGAACGCGATGAGCAGGCTGCTTGAAATCATGGACGCAAAACCCGAGGTCGGCGAAAGCGAAAATCCCGTAAAACTCAACGATTTCAAGGGAAAAGTCGAATTTCGCAATGTCAAGTTCTCATATATCAAAAACCGCACGGTACTCGACAATATCACATTTGATATCGAAGCGGGAGGAAATGTCGGAATAGTCGGACATACCGGCGCGGGCAAATCCACAATCGCCAATCTTTTGATACGTCTTTATGATGTGGAGGACGGAGAAATTCTGATTGACGGAATAAATATCAAAAACATATCGTTTGAAGACCTGCATAAAAACATAGCCATAGTGTCTCAGGAAACATATCTCTTTTCGGGAACGATTTTCGATAATATCAGATATTCATGCAGTTCGGCAAGTAAACAGGACGTGATAGCCGCGGCGAAAGCTGCGGGAGCGCACGATTTTATATCGAAACTGCCCGACGGATACGAAACCAAAGTCGGTCAGGGATATAAAGAGTTGTCCGGCGGAGAACGTCAGCGTATATCGATTGCGAGAGCGATTCTCAGGAATCCGAAAATTCTGATTCTCGATGAGGCAACCGCGGCAATGGATACCAAAACCGAGCAGATGATTCAGAAAACGCTGGATCAACTGTCCGAAGGACGCACCACAATCACGATCGCACACAGACTTTCGACTCTGAAAAAAGCGGATAAGCTGTTTGTCATAAAAGACAAAACGGTTTGCGAAAGCGGCAAACCCGCGGAGCTTATCGCAAAAAAAGGAGTTTATTGGCGGCTCTATACCCTTCAGCTTGAGGCGCTTCGCGACGCCGGTATCGCCGAGTAAATCAGAATATATGCGAAAGGAAATCATATGACAGACAGAAACGGGAGTATGCAGATTTCGTATCTGACATGTAAAAATACCGCATTTTTCAAAAGCGGTGATTTTATAGGACTGAAAACCAACGTTTCGGATAATTCGGAAGAAAGAACGGTTCAGAGAGTGCATCTGCGCCGTATGTTTCCGTTTTCCGAACTTTTTACCGACATTTCGGTTCAGGATGACGACGGAGAGGAAATAGGACTTATATCGAATATTGCCGATTTTATGCCCGATACCGCGAAAATGCTTCGCGATGAACTCGAAAAAACCTATTTTGTACCGAAGATAAAATCTATCCGTTCGCTCAAAGAACGGTTCGGCTTTTCGACATGGAAGGTGCAGACCGATGTCGGCGATGCCGAGTTCACCCTTCGCGATACATACAGATCGATGGTGTTTGCGGGCGGCGGAAGGATATTCCTTGTCGATTCGGACGGAAACAGATACGAGATTTCGGACGTGAACAAACTCGACCGTAAATCATATAAGAAGATAGAACTTTATATTTAATGATTCAACATCCGAAAGGAGGTGCCGCATTGACCGATAATGAAAGAGAGCTGTACGAACGGCTCGGCAAAGAAGTGCTTCTCGAATATTCGGAGGAGCCGCTTGCCCTTCTCGCATATGATATTTCCGAAGCGGGGGGAATGCTGACCGACGGGTGTCTGATTTTTTACAGAGACTGCTATGTTGTGGTTGAAGACGGAACGGTAATATCGAGAGTACGTCTCGAAGGCGGAGAAAGATATACCGCAAGACTGCTTTCGGGAGCGGTTCGTCTTGAACTTAAAACCGACAAAAACACATCTTATTCGGTGTGCAGAGCAACCGTATCGCATAAATCCGATTTTTTTGAGGTCGCCGAACGCCTGTCGCCCGAGTTTGACCGAAGAATGCCGCCGAGACACCGCGAGCGCCGAGCGACGAGATGCAGAAAATGCGGCAGACCGCTTCCGCCCGATCAGACCGACGATCTCTGTATGCGCTGCCGCGATAAGAAGCGCAGTCTGAAACAGTTTTGGGAAATAGTAAAAGCGGATAAACTGTATATTTTCGCGTCTGTTGCGCTTTTCGCGGTCGTTACATTCGTAAATCTTATTTCGCCTAAACTCAATCAGCTGCTTGTTGACGGATATATCACGCCGAAAAATAAAAATCTTCTCGGATTTCTTTCGGTAATCGCCGCGATGTTCGCATCGACTCTTGTCGCAAAAGGCGTTTCAATAGTCCGCAGTATCCTGCTTATAAAGGCGAGCAGCAATATTATCACAAGACTGCGCAACAGCGTATTCTCGAAAATTCAGTCGCTTTCGGTTGCGAATATCAACCGCCGTACAGCCGGCAATATAATGCAGAGAGTGACGCGTGACACATCGGTCGTTCAGCGCTTTCTTACGGACGAACTGCCGGGAATCGCCGAACAGTCTTTCCTGTTTATCGCGGTTGCGGTGATAATCATAAAATATGATTTCAGGCTCGCACTGATTGTGTTCGCTCCTCTGCCGATTTATATAATCGCCCACCGTCTTTTCAGAAATAAAACCCACAGAATGTATGAGGGGCAGTGGCAGTGCGGAGACAAAATTCAAACCCTTCTGCATGATGTCTTTTCGGGTATCCGTATAGTGAAGGCATACGGCAGAGAAAAGGATGAAGTCGGAAGATTCGAAAAACTTGCGTCGGAAGAACGCACGGTTAAAGTCAGAAACGAATGCTTCTGGGCGGTTTTCAATCCGCTTGTCAACTTTCTCGCAAGCGCCGGAGAATTTGTTATTCTGTATTTCGTCGGCAATAAGGTGCTTTCGGGAGAAATGACGCTCGGAACAATGCAGATGTTCTCGTCTTATGTCAGCCTTATATACGGCCCCGCGAGAGTATTCGGCCGTATGCCGAGACAGATTGTGCGCCTTCTCGGATCGGTGTCGAAAATTTTCGAGATTTACGATGAAAAATCGGATGTCCCCGAAACCGATAACCCGATTGATAACGAGGTGGTCGGAAAAATCGAATTCAAAAATGTCAGCTTCGGATATGATGAAGAAAAAGAGGTGCTTCACGATATAAACCTGACGGTAAATCCGGGTGAAATGATCGGAATCGTCGGCAGATCGGGTGTCGGAAAATCAACTCTAATAAATCTTGTAATGCGTATGTACGATGTGGATAAGGGACAGATACTTATAGACGGTCAGGATATACGCGACTATTCGCAGGAAAATCTCCGCAAAAATATGGGTGCGGTGCTTCAGGAAACATTCCTGTTCAGCGGATCCATTTACGATAATATCGCATACGCGAAACCCGACGCAACACGCGATGAAATAATGAATGTCGCAAAACTTGCGGGTGCTCACGGCTTTATATCCCGCCTTCCCGATGCATATCAGACATATATCGGGGAGAGAGGATACACTCTGTCGGGAGGAGAACGTCAGCGCGTGGCAATCGCGAGAGCTCTTCTCAGAGATCCGAAAATTCTCATACTTGATGAGGCTACCGCCTCCCTTGATACCGAAACCGAAAAGCAGATACAGGACGCACTTGCGGGACTTATCGCCGACCGTACCACAATAGCAATCGCACACAGACTTTCGACACTCAGACTTGCGACAAAGCTCGTAGTGCTTGACAGAGGAAGAATCGCCGAGGTCGGCACACACGATGAGCTGATGCGCAGAAAAGGCATCTATTACGAACTTGTAATCGCTCAAAAGAGCATTTACGATATGCCGCACGGTGAAGACGAACACGGAGGTCTGCCGCAGAACGGTGAAATGCACGCCGATGCGCCGCCCGCGTGATAATCGGTGTCGGCGGTAAAACAGTAAGATGAAAGCAGATAATATGACGGCAATGCCGTTTGCGGTTGATGACGGTCGGAAAACGCGGTTTCTGACCGCGGTTGAAAATGTTATCGGCGG